>NZ_JBEYIS010000002.1:0-257345 GCF_040635975.1 Streptomyces sp. NPDC006798 | reverse complement strand
GAAGCCAGGTAACTGGTGGAGGTGACCGGTACTAATAGGCCGAGGGCTTGTCCATTGATGCTCGCGTCCACTGTGTTAGTTCTGAGGCAACGACCTGTCCGGCAGGTTTGTTTGTTTCATAGTGTTTCGGTGGTTATTGCGTTAGGGAAACGCCCGGTTACATTCCGAACCCGGAAGCTAAGCCTTTCAGCGCCGATGGTACTGCAGGGGGGACCCTGTGGGAGAGTAGGACGCCGCCGAACAATCTTTAGTCAGTGAGGGCTCTGGCCCCTGGAGACAGTAATGTCTCGGGGCCAGGGCCCTTTCTGCATTTCCGGCCCGGCCGCCTACTGCGGGCTGACCAGCTTGATGTCATAGGCGAGGATGACCGCCTGGACCCGGTCGCGGGCGCCCGTCTTCGCCAGGATGCGGGAGATATGGGTCTTCACCGTCGACTCCGCGAGATGGAGCCGGGCCGAGATCTCGGTATTGGTCCAGCCCTGGGCGACGACGGTGAGGATTTCCCGTTCCCGTTCCGTGAGCGCCGCGATTCGGTGGTCGTCGGCCGGGTTCGATCCCGTCGCGGCTGCCGACGTCGGCAGCCGGTGGGCGAAGGTGTCGAGAAGCCGGCGGGTCAGACTGGGGGCCACCACGGCATCGCCCGAGGCGACCGCGCGAATTCCGGCCAGCAACTCCTCCGGATAGGCGTCCTTCACGAGGAAACCCGAGGCGCCCGCGCGCAGTGCGTCGTACGCGTACTCGTCCAGATCGAAGGTGGTGAGGATCAGGACCCGGGTGCGGTCGCCGGTGGCGACGATGCGGCGGGTGGCCTCGATGCCGTCGAGACCGGGCATGCGGATGTCCATCAGGACCACATCGGGGTGCAGCTCGGCGGTGAGACGTACCGCCTCCGTGCCGTTCGCGGCCTCGCCGACGACCGTCATGTCGTCCTGGCTCTCCAGCAGCATCCGGAAGCCGAAGCGCTGCATGGGCTGGTCGTCGGTGATCAGGACGGTCGTCATCGGAGGGCTTCCTCGGCGGTGGGGACGGGGAGACGGAGCCGGACCTGCCAGCCGCCCCCGGGGAGGGGGCCGGATTCGAGGGTGCCGTCGTAGAGGGCGGCGCGTTCGCGCATGCCCGTGATACCCCGGCCCTCGGCGGCGGGAGCGGACGGGCCGGCGGGGCCCGTGTCGGTGACGGTCACCGTCAGGTCCCGCGGTGTCCGGGCGAGGGCGACAGATGCCGTGGTGCCCGGCGGAGTGTGTTTCAGGGTGTTGGTGAGCGCTTCCTGGACCACGCGGTAGACCGTGAGCTGTCGGCCCGCGGGCAGGGAGCTCGCCGGGCCGTCCGTGGTGAGGCGTACCGGCAGGCCGGCGGCCCGGACGCCGGTGACCAGGTCGTCGAGGTCGGCGAGGGCGGGCTGCGGGGCGCGGTCGCCCGCCGGGGTGCCGGGCGAGTCGTCGCGTAGGACATCGAGGAGGCGGCGGAGTTCGGCCAGTGCCGTACGGCTGGTGTCGGAGATGGCGCCGAGGGCCTGGGCGGCCCGCTCGGGGGATTTGGCCGCCGCGTACCGGCCGCCGTCCGCGAGGCCGGTGATGACGGAGAGGTTGTGGCCGATGATGTCGTGCATCTCCCGGGCGATCCGGGTGCGTTCGGCGGCGGCGGCGAGCCGGATCTGCTGGTCGTGTTCGACTTCCAGCCGGCGGGCGCGTTCGACGAGGGACGCGGTGTACTCCTGGCGGGAGCGGACGGCGAAGCCGAGGAGGGCGACCAGGACGAAGAAGTAGAACGTCGGGACGAACGTCTGGTCCCAGCTGCCGACGGGATGCCGGGTGGCGTCCAGTGCCACGGGCGCGGAGACCAGGCAGAGGACCCCGGTGAGGGTGCGGAGCGGGAGACGGAGCGCGATGCCGTAGACGACGATCATCTGGAGCAGCCCGGCCTGGAGACGGGCGCCGGTCCACGCGTTGAGGAAGAGGAACGGCAGCATCAGCAGCAGGGCCCGCAGCGGATGGCGGCGGCGGATCGCCAACGGCAGGGTGAGACCGAGCGACATGGCGAGTACCAGCCAGATCGGGACGGTGTCGACATTGCCGGGGATGCGCTGCCAGCCGCCGCTTCCGACATCGATCAGGGCGGCCCCGGCCCAGAGCCCGGTGAGGGTGCCGTCCCAGACCCAGGGGCGGCGGACGTCGGCGGCGCGGACGCGGCGGGCGGCCCGGGTGAGCCGGTCGCTGACGGGATGCGGCCCGGTACGCGACGGTCCGGTGGGTGGCGGGTCGGCGGGGGCCGGGACCCGTGGCGACGCCTTCGCGTCGGGGTCCCGGCCGGTCCGTGCGGACGTCCGCTGTTCCGAGGTCACCCGGTCATCCTCGTACGGCTCGGGCTCATACGTCACGCCGTTTCAGCCGGGCCGCCGCCGCGAGCAGGATGCCCGCCGTCCACAGGACCAGGGCGAGCAGCCCCGCGCCGGGTGAGGCACCGTCGGCCAGCGGTGCGGCGGTGTTGAGGGCCGCGAACGCCTCGGCCGGGAAGTAGTCGACGGCGTCCCTGGCGGTGTCGTACGGCAGGGCGAGCAGGGTCTGCGGAACGATCAGGACCAGGGTGACGAAGCCGCCGATGGCGCCGGGGACCGAGCGGACCAGGGCGCCCGTACCGAGAGCGATCAGGGCCAGCAGGGTCAGTCCGGCGGCGCTGCCGAGGAGGCCGCGCAGGATGCCGGGGTCACCGAGGGACGCGGCCTGGTCGGTGTCGCCGTAGAAGAGCTGGGTGAGGAGGAAGGTGGCGAAGGTCGTGACCAGGGTGACGGCCAGGACGACCGTGCCGAAGACCGCGGCCTTGGACCACAGGACCGGTGTTCTGCGGGGGACGGCCGTCATGGTGGAGCGGATCATTCCGGTCGAGTACTCCCCGGCGGTGACGAGGATGCCGAGGACGGCGAGCGCGACCTGGGCGAACTGGAAGCCGATCAGGGAGAGGACGAGGACGTCCATATCGGCGTCCCCGCCGCCGTCCTCGTAGGTCGCGCCGATGGCGAGGCCGAGGCCGACGGTGAAGGCGACGGCGGTCAGCAGGGTGATCCAGGTGGAGCGGACCGTCCACAGCTTGTGCCATTCGGCGCGCAGCGTCCGGGCGGGGGTGAGCCGGTGGGCCGGGCTGCTCATGCGGGGGTTCCTTCCGGGGCGGGCGCGGTGGCCTGGTACTCGACGGAGCTGTGGGTGAGGTCCATGAACGCCTGCTCCAGGGAGGCGGTGACGGGGGTGAGTTCGTACAGCGGGATCGAGAGGGAGGCCGCCGTACGGCCGATCCGGCGGCTGTCGGCGCCGCGGACGGTGAGCGTGCCGGGGGCCTCGGAGGAGAGCCGGATGCCGGGGCCCGCCAGGGCCTCCGCGAGGGCCGTGGCCTCGGGTGTGACGACCTTGACGGAGTCGGCGCCCGCCGCCCGGACGAAGTCGGCGACGGTGGTGTCGGCGAGGAGCCGGCCCCGGCCGATGATCACCAGATGGTCGGCGGTCAGCGCCATCTCGCTCATCAGGTGGGAGGAGACGAAGACGGTACGGCCCTCGGCGGCCAGGGACTTCAGGAGGGTGCGGATCCACAGGACCCCTTCGGGGTCGAGGCCGTTGGCGGGTTCGTCGAGGACGACGGCCGCCGGGTCGCCGAGCAGGGCGGCGGCGATGCCGAGGCGCTGGCCCATGCCGAGGCTGAAGCCCTTGACCCGGCGGTCGGCGACATCGGCGAGGCCGGTGAGGGCGAGGACGTGGCCGACCCGGGAGCGGGGGATGCCATGGGTGTGGGCGAGGGCCGTGAGGTGGTTGCGGGCGCTGCGGCCGGGGTGGAGCGAGCGGGCTTCGAGGAGGGCGCCGACTTCGGTGAGCGGGGCGTCGTGGGCGGCGTAGGCCCGGCCGCCGACGGTGGACCGGCCGCTGGTCGGGGTGTCGAGGCCGAGGAGCATGCGCATGGTGGTGGACTTGCCCGCGCCGTTGGGGCCGAGGAAGCCGGTGACGGCACCGGGCCTGACGGTGAAGCTGAGGTCGTCGACGACGGTCTTGGGCCCGCCGCCTTTGCCGCTCCTGCCGCGGCGGGTGCCGGGGTCGCTTCCGGGGCGGGTTCCGGGTCGTTCGCCGGGGCGCTTTTCGGGGCGGGTTCGGCCGCCGTACACCTTGGTGAGTCCGTGGGCTTCGATCATGTCGTCGATGCTGTCGGGCGGGGAGCGGCGGATCGTCCGACCGGGGTGGGTGGTCGGGGCGGGGGCGTAGCACCCCGGTACTACGCGGCCGGTGGTGGTTCTCGGGGGCGGGGCCTGCGGGGCGGGGGCGCCGGGGCCCGGGATCCCGGGATTTCCGGGCGGCCGGGGAGTTGTCCACAGGGGGTGGTGCGTTGGCCGGGAGCCTTGGAAGATCGAGGTCATGACGTATGCGATGAGGTCTGTACGGGGCGATGAAGTGGTGCGGTGCGCCGGGGACTTACTCGGCCAGGACCGTGCCGACCGGGGGTGGTCGAGACATGGGAGCGTCCCCGGGGAGAGAAAACGGCGGCGAACGGGAGGCGGTCGGGGTGTCCGGCGCGGATAGGGGTCGTGGCCCGGGGGCGAAGGGGGTTTCGTCGGGTCCGGCGCTGTGGACATCGGACTTCCGGCTCTTCTTCGGTGCCCGGACGGCCTCGTTGCTGGGGGACGCGATGCTCCCCGTGGCGATCACGGCGGCCGTGCTGGAGGCGGGGCACGGGGCCAGCGGGGTGGGTTACGCGCTCGCGGCGCTCGTGGCACCCTTCGCGGCGCTGATCATTTTCGGTGGGGTGATGTCCGACCGGTTCGGCGCCCGACGGCTGATGGTCGTCTCCGATGTGGCCCGGCTGTGTTCCCAGGGGGTCCTGGCGCTGCTGTTCCTGCTGGGGACGCCGCCGTTGTGGCAGATCCTGGCGCTGCTGACCCTGATCGGGGCGGGGAGCGCGCTCTTCCAGCCGGGAGTCGCCAGTATCACTCCGCTGATAGCCCGGGACGTGCAGAAGGCCAATGCCACCCTGCGAATATCGGAGTCCGTCACCGTGGTCATCGGGCCGTCCGTGGCCGGTCTCCTGCTGGTGGTCTCCTCACCGGCGGTGGTGGTCGGGGTCGACGCTCTGACTTACGCGGCCAGCGGTCTCTGTCTGCTGCGGCTCCGTTCGGTCCCCATGGGGCCGGGTGAAAGGTCCGGTGGGTCGACGTTCCGGTCCGATCTGGTCGAGGGATGGCGGGAGTTCCGGGCCAGGACCTGGCTGTGGAGTGTCATTGTCGTCTTCATGCTCTGGCAGCTGGCCGGTGCGGGCCCGACCACGACGCTCGGCAACAGTGAGCTCGTCACCGAGCACAGTGCTTCGGTGTTCGGTCTGGTCATGTCGTCTCTCGGCGCGGGCAGCGTACTGGGCGGGCTGATCGCGATGAGGCTTCGCCCCCGGTATCCGCTCCGGGCCGGTGCCATCTCCATGATTCTCTGGGTGGCCATGCCGCTGAGTATCGCGCTCGGCCTCTCCGCGCCGCTTGTCGCGGTCTGTTACGCGGTGAGCGGGGTGGGCATGGCGTTCTGGGTCGTCATGTTCCATACGAGCGTGCAGACCCATGTCCCGCAGGACGTGCTCGGGCGGGTACATGCCTATGACGCGGCCGGATCGCTGGTGATGAAGCCGGTCGGGCAGGCGGCGGCCGGGCCGCTCGCCCTCGTCGTGGGGGCCGTACCGCTGCTGTACGGGGCCGCTGCCACGGCCCTGATCGTCGCCGCGTTGCTGCTGGCCATCCCGGCCGTACGCGGACTGCGGCGGGTGGAGGCCACGGTCGCCGGGGGCTCCGGATCCGGAGCGACCGCCGCCGTCTCCGCGAAGGAGGACCAGGAACCGCAGGTCAGACGGGACTTGTCGGACACGGTCTAGTGAGGAAGAGGGTCCTGCCAGCGGGCGCGGGCCTGTTCCGGGGAGCGGAGGAGGACGAAGACCGGCAGGCCGACGGAGGGGCCGCCGGTGAGGAGGGCCGGGACCTGGGGGAGCGGGGCGACGGCCGCCGCGTCGTCGAGGACGAGGGCGAGTGGTGGGTCGAGCCGGCCGGCGGATGACCGTGCGGCCATGCGGCGGCCGTGCTCGACCACGTCTGACGCCAGTGCCGTCAGCAGAGGCATCGCTCCTGGGTGGGCCTTGGGGTCCTCGATGGCCTCGCCCACCAGATAGAGGGTTCCCCCCTCGGCGATAAATGATTCCAGGGTGAGCGCGTCGGTTCGATTGGGGGTGCACGCCTCACGGATATGGATGGAGGAGAGCGACGCCAGCGCCCGGGCGACCAGTTGCTGGGCGATCTCCCGGCGCTCGGGGTGGGCGGTGAGGGCCGCCTCCAGCAGTCCCGCGAGTCCGGCGGTGGCCTTGGTGTGGGTGCGGAGGACGCGTACGGACTCCTGGGTGTTGATGCCCTGCGCCCAGCGGTGGACCTGCTTGAAGGGGCGGCCGTCCACGGCGGCGGCGTGCAGCCAGCAGCGGAGCAGCGTTTCGGCGGTGTCGGCCATGGCGGCGTCGATCCGGGCGTGCGGCCGGACCGGGGCCAGCAGGGCGGTGGCCCTGGCCTGGGCGGTTGTCGCGTCCTCGCAGTGCGCGGCCGGGTTCCAGTGGAGCCGGGCCGGGGTGTCGCAGAGATGGCCGGGGTCGTAGACGAGGACGGGGCCGAGTTTGGCCCGGGCGTCCTTGGTCTCGCTCCAGACCACGGGATCGGAGGTGACGACGAGCAGGGGGCCCTCGGCCTCCCGTACCGCCTTGACGGCGGCGGGGCGGCGGGCCGAGGGAGTGCCGAAGAAGACCCGGGGGGTGGTGGCGTCCCGGGGGGCCGGGACCGCGGGCGCCGGGACGGCCTCGGGGTGCGGGTCCTGGTCCTGGTGCGGGGCCACTGACGCCGTGGCCGGAGGCGGCGGGGCCGCTTCGGCGTACCGGGGCGGTACGGGCTCCGGGGGCGCGGTCGGTGCCGTTGAGGGAGGCGGGGCGGGGGTCGGCTCCGGTCGGTTCCGTGGAGGTACGGCGGGGCCGGGCCGCTTGCCGTACGGGTCGCGGTACGGCTCCCGATGGGCTTCGTACGCCGCGGGGTCCGGGTCGTGGTGGGCCTCGTCGGTTACGTACCGGTCGTACCGGTCGTGCCGGGTGGGCCGTCGCTCGTCGGCCGCCCGCCGGTCCTGGCGTACCGCCTTCCAGCGGGCGAGGGTGCCGACCACGAAGACCGTCAGCACGGCGAGCAGCATCAACTGGCCGATGGCGAGGCCCCAGAAGAGGCCGTAGCCGGAGAGTTCGCCCGGCGGGGTGCCGGGCCAGGCCGCGGGCAGTTCGCCCGGGGCGCCGATCAGGGACCGCAGTGCGGGAGGAGTGTTGGTGAAGGTGACACCGGTGGGCCAGGAGCCGTGGGCGAGCAGTCCGGCGAGCCCGGTGGCGGACCAGACCAGGAACAGGGCCGTGACGCCGAGTCCGATCACCCCGACGATCAGACCGTCGGGGACGCCGCCGCCACCCGCGCGCCGGCCGTTGCCGGGGCCCGGGCGCTGGTGGCGGTCGTGCTCGTACCGCACGTCAGGCGACCGTCGATTCGGACGACGTGTCCGAAGTGTTCGCGGTGGTGTCGTCGTATCGCCGGCGCTGTCGTTCCATCAGCGCCGCCCGCTGCTCCGCCTCCCACTCCGCGGCCTCGATCTCCTCCGGAAGCGGACGGGACGACTCCGTCATCGCCCGGTCCGTGAATACGAGGGGTCGTTCGGCCTCGGTGACCAGGTGTTTGACGACCTGTACGTTGCCGTTGACGTCCCAGACCGCGATACCGGGGGTCAGAGTGGGGATGATCTCGACGGCCCAGCGGGGCAGCCCGAGGACCCGGCCGGTGGCACGGGCCTCGTCGGCCTTCTGGGCGTAGATCGTCCTGGTGGAGGCCATCTTGAGGATCGCGGCGGCCTCCTTGGCCGCCGCGCCGTCCACGACGTCGGAGAGATGGTGGACGACGGCGACGAAGGAGAGTCCGAGCCGTCGGCCGAACTTCAGCAGCCGCTGGAAGAGCTGGGCCACGAAGGGGCTGTTGATGATGTGCCACGCCTCTTCGACCAGGAAGATGCGCTTCTTCCGGTCGGGGCGGATCCAGGTGTGCTCCAGCCAGACGCCGACGATCGCCATCAGGATCGGCATGGCGATGGAGTTGCGGTCGATATGCGAGAGGTCGAAGACGATCAACGGGGCGTCGAGGTCGATCCCGACGGTCGTGGGGCCGTCGAACATGCCGCGCAGATCGCCGTCGACGAGCCGGTCGAGGACGAGGGCGACATCGAGGCCCCAGGCCCGTACGTCGTCTATGTCGACGTTCATCGACTCCGCGGACTCGGCCTCGGGGTGGCGGAGCTGCTCCACGATGTCGGTGAGGACGGGCTGGCGGTCGGTGATGGTCTCGTTGACATAGGCGTGGGCGACCTTGAGGGCGAAGCCGGAGCGTTCGTCCAGGCCGTGGCCCATCGCCACCTCGATGATGGTGCGCAGCAGGGCGAGCTGGCCGGTGGAGGTGATCGACGGGTCCAGCGGGTTGAGCCGGATCCCGCCGTCGAGCGCCGTCATCGGGTCGAGCCGGATGGGGGTGATGCCGAGCTGTTCGGCGACGAGGTTCCATTCGCCGACGCCGTCCTCGCCCTGGGCGTCGAGGACGACGACCTGGCGGTCGCGGAACCGGAGCTGCCGCAGGACGTAGGTCTTCTCCAGTGCCGACTTGCCGTTGCCGGACTCGCCGAGGACCAGCCAGTGGGGTGCGGGGAGCTGCTGCCCGTACAGCTGGAAGGGGTCGTAGATATAGCCCTTGCCGCTGTAGACCTCCCGCCCGATGATCACGCCGGAGTCGCCGAGGCCGGGCGCGGCGGTGGGCAGGTAGACGGCCTGTGCCTGTCCCGTGGAGGTACGGACCGGCAGCCGGGTGGTCTCGACCTTGCCGATGACGAAGGAGGTGAACGCCTCGGTGACGGCGGACAGCGGATCTCGCACAAGTGGCCCCTAACGGCGGATGCCGGTCGCGAACGGCAGCGTGTTCACAAAGGCCCGGTGGTGCTCGCGGTCGCACCACTCCAGCTTCAGATACGACTTGCCGGCCGACGCCCGGATGGTCCGCTTGTCCCGGGCCAGGGCCTCGGGCGAGCGGGACGACACCGTGATGTACCCGACGAGGTTCACCCCTGCCGCGCCGGAGGCGAGATCTTCACCCCGCTGGTCGAGCCGGCCGTGGGCGGCGATATCACGGGGGTCGACGGTCCGGTTCATCTTGGCGGCGCGGCTGGCGTCGGCCTCGTCGTTGGTCTTCTCGGTGAGCATCCGCTCGATGGCGACCTCGGTGGGTTCGAGATCCATGGTGACGGCGACGGTACGGATCACGTCCGGGGTGTGGACGAGGAGAGGGGCGAGGAAGTTGACGCCGACCGGGGTCATCGGCCACTCCTTCACCCACGCGGTGGCATGGCACCAGGGGGCGCGGGTGGCGGACTCGCGGGTCTTGGCCTGGAGATAGGTGGGCTCCACGGCGTCCAGCTCGGCGGGCCAGGCGTTCCGCTTGGTCATGGCCTGGATGTGGTCGATGGGGTGGTCGGGGTCGTACATGGAGTGCACCAGGGACGCCAGCCTGCCCTGGCCGAGGGGTTGGCGGACCCGGATGTCGGCCTCGGCGAGCCGGGCGCAGATATCGGTCAGCTCCCGGGCCATGACGACGGCGAGTCCGGCGTCCTTGTCGAGCTTGCGGCCCTTGCCGGTGTGGCGGGCGGCCCGGGCCATGGCGTGCGCCTCGGAAGCGAGTTCGCGGGTGTAGTGCATACAGGCGACGAGATAGGCCCGGTGCTGCTCGCTGGAGGTGGAGACCATCGACTGGAGCTGGTCGTAGGAGTCGCGGAGCCAGTCGGGGGCGCGTTCGTCGCCGCGCTGGGCGACGTCCTTGGCGTGGGCGTCGGGGTCGGCGGGCAGGGTGCGGGCGAGCATCTGGATGCGGGTGACGAAGCCGTCGCCGTTGGCGACGTGCTTCAGCAGGGTGCCGAAGCGGTCGACGAGGGCTTCCTGGTCCTCGCTGTCCCGCAGTCCGACGCCGGGGCCCTCGATCTCGATGGCGGCGGTGACGGTCCGCCGGTCGGCGTGGAGGAGCACGGCGATCTCGTCGGGGCCGAAGGGGGCGGAGAGCCAGCTGATCCGGCCGATGCCGGGCGGCGGGCCGATCTCGATCTCGCGGCCGTCGAGCCGGGTTCCGGCTTCCTGGGCGGCGGAGCGGTAGAGCGTGTTGCCGCGCAGGTTCCGCTTGAAGCTGCGGTTGATCTCGAACCAGCGGTAGAACGTGCGGCCTTTGTACGGCAGGTAGACGGCGGCGAGCGCGATCATCGGAAAGCCCGCCAGCAGCACGATCCGGGGTACGAGATAGGGGACCAGCAGTCCGCTCATCATGCCGAGGAACGCACCGGCGATGATCAGGGCGATTTCGCCGGTCTCGCGGTTCTTGCCGATGATCGCGTTCGGCCGGGCCCGGCCGATGAGATACGTGCGGCGGGGCGCGATGGGATGGGACTGGGTGGTCAACGCCCTCCACCTCCTGTGCCTGTGCTTTTGCGGTTGCTGTGCGGGGTGTTGGTGCTCGGTGCGGCGCTACGGGGCGGGGGCGCGGCGGCTCCGCCCGTGCCGCCGCCGGAGGGGCGGCTCGCGTGGGCGGCGACTCCGCCGCCGACGGGGTTGGCGGGGCGGGCCGCGGCGGCTCCGCCACCGCCTTCGCCGCCGGGGGCGGAGCGGGTGCTGTGGGTCTTGATGCCCTGGGAGACCAGGGCGGCGGGGGAGCTGATCACCGCGGCGGCCCGGTTCTCGACTCCGCCCTGGATGCGGTTGTTGCGGGCGGCGGCGATCTCGTCGCCGAAGCCGGGGACGAAGCGGTAGATCATCGCGGAGGCGACGATCGCCAGGATGACGATGGCGAGGCCGGAGACGACGGCGGAGAAGGAGTCCGGGCCGTCGTCGCCCGCGAGGGCTCCGGCGAGTCCGAGGACGATCAGGATCACCGGTTTGACCAGGATGATCGCGATCATCATTCCGGCCCAGCGGCGGACGTGGCCCCACATGTTCTTGTCGACGAGCCCGGAGTAGACGACGACGCCGAGGAGGGCGCCGACGTAGAGCAGTACGGCCCGGATGAACAGCTCCAGATAGAGCACTCCGGCGGCGATGATCGTCACCATCGAGACCACGATCAGCATGATCGGGCCGCCGCCGATGTCGTTGCCCTTCTTCAGGGCTTCCGAGAAGGCGCCGAAGAACTGGTCGGTCTCGTCCTTGGTGCCGCCCGCGATGACCTCGGAGATCCCGTCGGTCGCGGAGACCAGGGTGTAGAGGATCAGCGGGGTGAAGGCGGAGGCGAGGACGGTGAGCCAGAGGAAGCCGATCGCCTCGGAGATCGCGGTGAGCAGCGGTACGCCGCGGATGGCGCGCTTGGCGACGGCCAGCAGCCAGATGATCAGGGTGAGGACGGTGGCGGCGGCGAAGACGACGGCGTACTGGGAGAGGAAGGTGGAGTTGGTGAAGTCGACCTCGGCGGTGGACTTCACGGCCTTGGCGAGGGTGTCGACGGTCCAGGCGGCGGCTTCGGCGCAGCCGCGGGCGAGGATGGTGAGCGGGGAGTCGACGACATCGCCGGGGGAGTTGGTGGTGCCGGCGGAGCCCTCGCCGCCCTCGCACCGGGTCTTGGAGGGCCCGCTGAGCATCGCGCACTCCGGATTGCCGGTGCGGCTGGGGCTCGGGGCGGGCGTCGGCTCGGCCGCGGCGGGGGATGCCAGCAGGACTGCCGAGGTCTGGAGGGCGGTCAGTGCGGCGGCGATCCCGGCCGCGGCGGGCAGCGCCCGGAACGCCGTGCCGCGGCGTCGGCCTGCGGGGCTGTTAGCGGGCATAGGTGAACCCTCCGAACTGCTGGACGGCGTCCGCCATCTCCTTGGAGCCCGATGCCATCTGGTCGCGGCCGACCGGCACGGGGCCGTCCTTCTGGGTGTGGTTCACGATCTTCCAGTCGCCGTCGGCCCAGCGGAGCTGGAGGGTGCTGGTGTACCAGCTCTCGGTGACCGGGTTCCTGGAGTTCTCCCCGGCGAGCCCGAACAGGGCGGAGTACCAGACGGAGACCCTGGCCTCGTTCTTGCCGAAGCTCTCGACCTTGGCGCCCATGGGGTTGTGGCGGGTGACGAAGGTGAGGCCGTCGGGGACCGTACCGTCGGGGTCGAGGCCGATACCGGAGAGCAGTTCCTTGCCGGAGTACGCCTTGTCGAGGTCGCTTCGCCGGGCCGCGGCGACATCGGTGGCGTAGACCGTGTTGACGATCAGGTCCCGGCGGTCCTTCTCGTACATGCCGTCGGAGCCCAGGGCCACCGTGTAGTTCGCGGCGGCGCTCTGGGCCCCCTGGGCGTCGCGGGAGTAGCCGGTGGGGATGCCGTCCGTCTTGCCCTGGACGGGGCGGACGCCGGTCGGGGCGGTCGGGGAGGTGCCCCGGCCGTCGTTGGTGCCGCCGGGGGCGTTCTGGTCGTCGTCGCCGCCCTGGTTGGCGAAGGCGATCGCGGCGATGAGGAGCACCACGACACCGACGACGGTGATCACGGAGCGGGAGGGCCGGACCGGGCGGCGGGCGGGGCCGTGGAGGTCGTCGTCGAGGGCGCCGGGCAGCCGGGTGCGGGTCTGGCCGGTGCCGCCGTACGGGTCGTCGGGGGCGCCGCCGGAGCGGTAGCCGTGGTCGTCGGGCGGGTTCATCGCGCGGCCTTCCCCCGGGTCCCCCGGGGCCTGTGACGGGGCTGCCGCCCCTCTGTCCCGGCCCGGCCCGCGCGCCTCGCGGCCCGGGTCTCCTCCGTGCGTCCCGCGACGGGTACGGCGCCGCGCCGTCCGGCGCCGTACGGCGCGGCCGGGCGGTGACCCTCCGTCAGAGGGTTCGGGGACGTCGCGGGGTGCGAGGTCGTCGGGGGAGTCGGAGTCGTCGAGAACATCGGGGACATCGGGGGGTCGCAACCTCTGAGGGTGGTCCGGACTCTCGGGTCGGCTGGGTCACGGGCTGGGTGCTGAGGGACGCGGGTACGGGTACGCGTACCCGGCCGGGTACGGGCTCTGTATCTGTATCTGTATCGAGGTCGGTATCGCGGACAAATCGGATAGGAGACTCAAAGGATAGGGAGCGGGTCGGGTCCGGGGACGAGGTCGGGTCAGACGGCCATCCCGTACACGATGGTGAAGACCGTCCCCAGTGACCCGATGATGAAGACGCCGGTCAGTCCGGCGACGATCAGGCCCTTGCCCTGCTCGGCGCTGAAGGTGTCCCGGAGCGCCGTCGCTCCGATGCGCTGTTTGGCCGCACCCCAGATCGCGATGCCGAGGCAGATGAGGATCGCGATCGCCATCACCACTTCGATCATCACCCGGGCCTCGTTCCCCAGGCTCCCGAACGGGCCCCAGTTCGGCGCGATGCCGCCGATGATGGTGTTGATGTCGCCCTTTTCAGCTGCCAGGATCATCTGTAACTCACCGCCCATGTCGGGTTGTTCGCCGCCCGTGCCCCTCGGCATGGGCCATCGCTCTATCTTCGCTGATGAAACCGCCCGAGTATGCCGACTTGGCGGGTCTCTTTACCCGATCTCCGCACGTATGACCGATCATTGCCCCTCTGACCTGCGGCGAAGGGGTTCGCGATCACTGAGTGGAGCCCGTATCGTCACTCTATGTATCACGGGGCGTGACTCCGGGCAATGACTGTCGTTGATCCACCTTTGGGGCGCTCCTCACGTTTCGGGCGGGCCGGGGGGTGGTCGTGGTGTGACGACGGGGTCCCGGTGGGGTGCCTGGGGCGTGCTCGGGGCGTGCCTGCGGTGCGCTGACGGAGGGTCGGGCGGATGGAACGGGCGGGTGGCCGGAACGGCCGGTTCGTTCGTGGTCGGGAGCAGCCGGGTCGGAGGCGGGCGGTCCGCCCGGCGCGTCCGCCCGGCGGTGCCGCCATGGTCACCCCCGTACCACGGCCGGAACAGGGCGCACGGGGAGCGCAGGGAGGGAGAAGGCCCGTCCGCGCGGGCGACCCGGGCGGGCGGTGACCGGGGCCGGGACCCGGCGGGCGCAGGGGCGCGAACCGCTGTGCGAAGGCGCGCGCCTCCGTCCACCTCCTGAACCGCGTGTCACCCGCCTACACTGGCGTTCGTGGACTCCGGTCGCGTGAAAGGCGGTTGACGGTGCGTAAGGCGTGGCTGGTCGCGGGCGTCTCCGTCGGGGGGTGTCTGGCCTTTCTCGCGCTGCTCGTCGTCGGTACGTACTCGCTCGCCGCAGGAACGACCGGAGTGGGGGGTTCCGGAGGGGCGGTGGCCCTGGCCAAGGGGGCCGTACCCGCCCGGTACCAGTCGCTCGTCCAGCGCTGGGGCAATCTCTGTCCGGCGATCAACCCGGCGCTGCTCGCCGCCCAGCTCTACCAGGAGTCCGGGTGGAACCCCCGGGCCCAGAGCCACGCGGCGGCGCAGGGCATCGCCCAGTTCATCCCCGGCACCTGGGCCGCGCACGGTATCGACGGCGACGGCGACGGCGACCGGGACGTCTGGGATCCGGCGGACGCGATCCCCTCCGCCGCGACCTACGACTGCAAGATCGCCGGATATGTGAAGAAGGTCCCCGGGGATCCGACGAGCAATATGCTCGCCGCCTACAACGCGGGCGCCTACGCGGTCATCCGGTACGGCGGCGTCCCGCCGTACAAGGAGACCCAGAACTACGTCCGGATCATCCGCACCCTGGAGAAGAGCTTCGCCCGGCCCGTCGGACGGGTGGATCCCTCCCGGCAGGCCGCCGGGGCGATCAACTTCGCCCAGCAGCAGCTCGGCAAGAAGTACCTCTGGGGCGGCAACGGCACGCCCGAGCACGGCGGCCGGTTCGACTGTTCGGGGCTGACCCAGGCCGCGTACCGCACCGTACGCATCGAACTGCCCCGGGTGGCGAACGACCAGTACAACGCCGGTCCGCATCCCCCCAGGGACGAGCTGCTCCCCGGTGACCTGGTCTTCTTCTCGGACGACCTGACCAACTCTCGGGCCATCCGGCACGTGGGGATCTACGTCGGAGGCGGATACATGATCAACGCCCCCAGACCGGGTGCCGTGATCCGGTTCGACAAGATCGACACCCCGGATTACTTCGGCGCGACCAGAGTCACCGAGGATGGCGCGAAATCGCTGCCGACGCATCCGCCGTCCGCCTGACAGCCGGACCCGGACGCCGACCGTCCGCGCCGGTTCCGCCACTCCGCTTCGCGCCGGGTCCACCACCGGCCCGCCGTCGGCGCGCTCCGGCGGGGAGTCCGGCGGGGCGGCGGCATCCGGTGCGGGGGCGGGGCCCGAAGACGGAGCGGGTCCTGCGGGCCGCTGGCCGAAAGGCATCCGAAGGGGTCCGGCCGGACCCCGGGGGCTCCCCGCTGAGCTGGGATGACGGGTATCTCTTCGATAACGTCATGGTGATCGTTCGGTGGAGGTTGGAACGTACACCTTCGACGGGCCGTTCCCTGGACGGAGCGGCTACGACGCCTGTCCGGGCCCGCCGGAACCGGCACCCGGCCCGTGGGCGTCGGTTGTCGAACGGGCGGAACTCGCCGAGATCGCGGAGATCATGGTGGTCCGGACAGTCCGGGCGGTCGGTGTTCCGGTCGGCCGGGCGGTGAGCGGCCGTACGAGGACTTCCCGGGCCGCCGGCCGCTCGACGGTCGGCCGGTGCGACGGGCCGTACGGCCGGTCACGGGAGCAGACAGCACGGGGGTGCTGACGGCGGGCGCCGTGCGAGGGCGCGCCACCGTCGACGACAGGGCAATCGAGGGCCTTTATCAAGAGGGCCGTATGGAAGGCAAGGGGCAGCAGGAGATGGCTGGACTCGCCACAGGGGTATCCCCGGCGGAGTCGGAGACGGGTTCGGCGGGGACGGTCTCCCTGGCGGAGTCGGGAGGGTCCGCGGGCCTCGACGTCGGCCTGCTCCACGACATCAACGGTCTGGCGAAGGCGGCACCGCCGTGGCTCGACCGGGTCATGGGCTTCGTCGGCGAGTACGGCATCATGCTCGGCCTCGTCGTGGTGGGCCTCTGGGCCTGGTGGTCCGCGCGGAGCCGGCCCGGCACGATGGAGGACTCCGTCAACGGGTTCACGGCCCTGATGTGGGCGCCCCTGTCGGCGGCCGTCGCGCTGGTGATCAACATCCCGATCCGCGGCTTCGTGGAACGACCGCGTCCGTTCGTCCATGACAAGTCGCTCGAAGTCCTGGTCGAGGGCAAGACGGACTTCTCGTTCGTCAGCGACCACTCGACGATGGCGATGGCGATCGCCGTCGGTATCTTCCTCGCCCACCGCAAGCTCGGCTGGGCGGCCCTCGGCCTCGCCTTCGCGGAGGGCTTCCTCCGGATCTATATGGGCGTGCACTACCCCACCGACGTGATCGGCGGCTTCGCTCTCGGTACGGCGGTCACCCTGCTGCTCGCGCCCCTCGCCCAGCTTCTGCTCACCCCGGTCACCAGGGCGATCGCCGGATCCTCGAAGGGTGTCTGGCTGGTGCGCTCCAAGAACGCGGGACCGGGCCGGGCCGAGCCGCTGGGCATCCCGGAGCCCCGGGGCGACGGCGCGGGCGAGAAGGGCCTGGCGGCCTGACCGGCCCCTGACGCCCCACGCGGGCCGGACGCGAGTACGACGAAGGGCCCGGAGCCCGCCGCGACAGCGGTACGGCTCCGGGCCCTTCGGCTGCCCGGGGCCCGGACGGTACGGGACGGGACCGGGAGTCAGCGTCGGCCGCGCTGGCGGCGCTGGTGGCGGCGGACGATGAAGACGGTGCCCGCCGCCACGGCTATGCCCGTCGCGCCCACCGACAGGGAGCTCTCGATCGGGCCGTCCGGCTTGGCGGCCACCTGCGAGGACGTACCGGGAGCCGCGGCGGCCGTACTCACCGGCAGCGCCACGGCCAACGCGGTGACGGCGGTGACGACGGTAACGGCGGCTATTCGGGCGGCGGAGGCGGCCGGGGCCGGGGATCCGGGCATGGCGGGGTCCTTAGGTCGGCGTCGGTCCCGGCGACGATCCGGGCGGCGTTCGTACGGAGCGGGGCGTACGGGATGGGGCGTACGGACTCGGACGGCTGTCGGACCCGTACAGAGGGCGGATCGAGGACGGATCCGGGTGACGACTACGACGGCGCGGCGTACGACCACGGGGTGAGGGGCCGTCCGCCGAGGACGGCTGCGCCACCCCTTGTTCCCAGCACACCCGCACCGCCCGCGCCCCGCCATCCGGGTACACCCGTTCGAGCGACGGGCCGGGCGGCCGTGCGTCCGCCGCCCCGGCCCCCCGGGCCCCGACCGTCGGCCCGCCGCCCCGGCCCCCCGGGCCCCGACCGTCGGCCCGCCGCCCCGGACTACAGGGCCTGGGGGAAGTCGAAGACGCGGTCCGGGTCGTACCGGGACTTCAGCCGGGCCAGCTCGCCCGCCGACCGGCCGTAGTAGGCCCGGCGCCAGTCCGTCAGCCGGGGATCGGTGTAGTTCTGGTACGCCGCCCCCGACGCCCACGGCCGCAGTGCCGTACGGGTCCGGCGCAGCCACTCCTGTTCGGCGCGGCCCGCCGTCCCCGGCGCCCAGGCCGCCGTGTACTGGGCCAGGACCCGCGACCGGCGGTGTACGAACGCGGTGGCGCGCGGGTCCACCCGGTTCACCGCGCCGCCCAGCGCCGTCAGCTGGACCGCCGCCTCGCCCCGGCCCCGGGGGAGCCGGGTGAACGCCTCGGCCGCCGTGATCAGCGCCCGGACCCCGGGCCCCGGCAGTACGCGGTCGTAGAAGTCGGACGCGGCGGCGTACGTCTCCCGGGGCAGGGCGCCCGCCCGGCTGCGGCCGGGGGTGGCGCCGGGCAGGGCGCACTGCTCGTCGCCGAGGGTCGCGCAGCCCGCGTAGCCGAGCATGGCGTCGAGATGGGTCCTGGGCCGCAGGAAGACGCCGGAAGCGGACGCGCCCGCCGTGTCGGCCAGCCGGTCGACGGCGTTCCGCAGCTCTCCCTCGGTACCGAGGGAGAGCACGGAGACGGAGAGCGTGGGCTCGACACCCCCGGACCCGCCCGGGGCCGCGCCCAGATGGCAGCCGGACCATATCTCGTCCGGCAGCTCCGGCGCCCAGCGCTGCCAGGCCGCCAGCACGGCTGCCGCGCGCGCCCACGGCCAGGAGAGATAGCCGGTGACCACCTCGGGCGCGGGACGGGTACGGAACCGCAGCCCGGTCACCACGCCGAAGTTCCCGTTCCCCGCGCCGCGCAGGGCCCGGAAGAGTTCGGGCTCCCGGCGGGCGTCGACCTCCCGTACGGCGCCGTCCGCGGTGACGATCGTGGCGGCGGTGAGGTTGTCGCAGGTCAGTCCGTACGCCCGGGAAGTGACACCATGTCCGCCGCCGAGGGCGAGCCCGGCCACCCCGACCGAGGCGCAGGAACCGGCCGGGACGGTACGGCCCGACCGGTCCAGGGTCCGGTAGAGGCCGATCAGCCGGGCCCCGGCGCCGACGTCGACGGCGTCCCGGCCGTCCGGGGCGACGGTGTCCAGCGGCGAGACGTCGATGATCAGCCGCCCGTCGCCGGAGGACCAGCCCGCGTAGGAGTGGCCGCCGCCGCGGATCGCGACCCGGACCCCGTGGTCGCGGGCGAACCGCAGACACTCCCGGATGTCCTCGACCCCCTCCGCGTAGGCCACGGCGGCGGGCCGCAGCCGGTCGAAGCGGGTGTTGTAGAGCTGGCGGGCGGTGGCGTAGTCGGCGTCGCCGGGGAGGACCAGCCGTCCGTCCAGCCCCTCGCCGAGAGCCCGCCAGCGGGGCGCGCGGCCGGGCCGCCCGCCGTGGGCCGGTCCGGACCGGACGGCCGTGGGCGCGGGGCTGCGGGGCGGCGGCACGGAAGGGGAAGAGGAACGGGAAGGGGCGGCGGAACCGTCGCCTCCGCTCGGGGCGCACCCGGCGGTCGCGGCGAGGACGGCCGCCGCCGAGGCGAGCAGCGCGCGCCGGTCCATGGGGCCTCCCGCCCTTCGGGGTGCCGCCGGGCACGCGGGGCGGCGGGCGGCTGATCGCCGGATCGTCCGGTGGTCCGTACCCGGTGATCCGTACTCAGGGACATGTACTCGGGGATACGTACCCCGAGGCGGTACGTCTCATCTCCCGGCGGCGCGCCCGGGGGCGCCCGGCCGGGGGCGTGCGCGGCTCTGCAGAGGCGCGGTCTCCGGCGCGGCGGCCGGGTGCGACGGGGCCGGACGCGGGGCCGTCAGATGCTCCGCGGCGTCGGTACGGGCCCGGTCGCGGGATCGCCGGGCGGCCCCGTACCAGCCGCAGACGCAGCGGGCGAGGGCGAACGAGCCGCGTTCGACCGTGGTGGTGTCGTGGTGGGGGTGGTGGTGCGCGGGCGCGGGACCGTGGTCCGTGGGGGCTTGCGGGGGCACGGCACCCACGGTACTGGTCCCCGGGTCCGGAGGCCTCTCCCGGGCGCCCGGTCCTCGGGCGGTCGGGAGACCCCCGGCACGCCCCGGGCCTTCGCGGAGGCGGGCCCTGCGAGCCCTACCGGCGCGCGGGGCGCTACCGCCGGGTGCGGGAACGCTCCGACGCGCCCCCGGGGGTGGGCGTGGCGGGGCACGGGGGCGCGTGACGGAGGGTCCGTGTGGTCGTTATGGGGAGCGGGTGGAGGTCTCTCGTGGCCGGACGGCGGGTCCGGTGTTGGGGGTTGAGCGGAGCATGGTGGTGCAGCGGCACGGACACAGGGGCGGGGCGGTCGCCGTCTCCGCCGTCGTTCTGGGGGCGATCGCGGTCACCGGCTGCGCGGGCCGCGCCGATCAGGGCGGGGCGGCCGGGCCGCAGGTGCAGCCCGTCGCCGACGAACGGCCCGGTGCCGGGGATCCGGTGCTGACGGCGGCCGCCGACGGTCTGCTGGGCGCGGGCAGCGCCCGGACCAGGACGGCGATGGAGACCGCGGCGGGCGGGACCCGGGTGACCATCCGGGGCGAGGGCGGCTATGACTTCCGGCGCAGGACCGGGCGGCTGACGGTGGTACTGCCCCGGGACCCCGCCGGTGCGGAAGAACACCTTCCGGTGACCGAACTGCTCACTCCCGGGGCCCTCTATATGAAGAACCGGGGCGCCGGGGTGCCCGCGGACAAGTGGGTCCGGGTCGACACCACGACCCTGGAGGACGGCAATCTGGTCACCGGCGGCGCGACCGACCCCCTCGCGGCGGCCGAACTGCTGCGGGGGGCGCGCGAGGTCGCCTTCCTGGGGCGCGAGCGGATCGAGGGCACCGAGCTGCGCCACTTCCGGGGGACCGCCGACATCGCCCGGGCGGCCCGGATCGCCCGCCCGCACGCCCGGGGGGCGCTCACGGCGGCGGCGAAAGGGTTCACCACGGTGACCGTGCCGTTCGACGCGTATGTGGACGACGAGGGGCGGTTGCGGAAGGTGCGCCACCGTTTCAGCTTCAGCAATGGCACCACCACCGTGGCCGTGACCTCGACCACGACGCTCTACGACTTCGGCGTGCCGGTGACGGTCCGGCTGCCCGATCCGGGCGATATCTACGCCGGAAGGATCAGGAGCTAAATGGTCCGGACGTGCCATGCGCGGTCCGTGGAGCACTGCCTACGCTAGGAAGTCGACACCGGAGGAAGAGGTGAACGCACGTGGCTCCGCCCAGTACGACGTTGGTCCAGGACCACGTGGCCCTCGCCGAGATCGAACTGTGTGGTGAGTTGATCATCGCGGCGTCCGCCGCGGACGGGGAACGGCTGAGCCCGGCCCGGATCGACGAGGTGCTGAAGGTCGCGGCGGAGCGCTCGGCGCTCGCGCGGCAGGACTGACCCCAGGACCCGGCGGCGACGAGGCCGCCCGGGAGCGACCGACACGGACCGGCGCGGACCGATACGGATGGCAGTCGGACGACCTACGGCATCCGGCCCGGCCGCCGTCAGCTGACAGGCGCATGGCGACCGTACGAGGGCGTACGGCGGAGCACAGCGGAGTGCGACAGAGTACGAAGACGCCGGTGGGCGGGGCATCTCTCGATGTTCCCGCCCACCGGCGTCCGTACGACGGGGTCCCGGCAGGCCCTGATCGCCTCCGGGACCGACCGCGAACGTCAGGTACGCATCATCCGGGCGATGGCCTTCGTGGCCTCCTCGACCTTCGCGTCGATCTCGGCTCCGCCCTTGACGGCCGCGTCGGCGACACAGTGCCGCAGATGCTCCTCCAGCAGCTGGAGCGCGAAGGACTGGAGGGCCTTCGTCGACGCGGAGACCTGGGTGAGTATGTCGATGCAGTAGACGTCCTCGTCGACCATCCGCTGAAGGCCGCGGACCTGGCCCTCGATCCGGCGCAGCCGCTTGAGGTGCTCGTCCTTGTCCTTGTGGTAGCCGTGAATGCCGTGGTCGTGGTCGGTGACCGGCACGTCGAGGGCTGAGGGCGCGGTGACCGGGGGGCCGGCCGCGTCGGTGGTCGTCATCGGGACCTCCCGTGGTCGTGGACACGCGGAGTGATACCGCGCGTACTGCTGTGGGCGGAAACGTTCTTCAGTACGGGGTTCGTATACCCCTCATGGGTATATGGTACCGGCTGGGCCGTGATCACGGGGCGGATCGCCGTCCCGCCCCGAAGGCGCCCCGCCGACATCGTCGCAAAACCTCCGGTGCCGGGCCCGTGCTGATCAAGGCACCCCATCGGCGACACTGAGGAATGCCGGTTGGCCGTGGCCGGATGAATGCGCCTAGCATCAGCCTGTCCGAATCCAAAGCACCCCAGGGACCCCACGTGCGATTTCGTCTGACCCCCAGGGAGACGAGCTTCTACGACATGTTCGCGGCCTCCGCGGACAACATCGTCACGGGCTCCAAGCTCCTGATGGAACTGCTCGGGGCCGACGCTTCCTCGCGGAGCGAGATCGCGGAGCGGATGCGGGCCGCGGAACACGCGGGCGACGATGCCACCCATGCCATTTTCCACCAGCTCAACTCCTCGTTCATCACGCCTTTCGACCGCCAGGACATCTACGCTCTCGCGTCGTCCCTCGACGACATCATGGACTTCATGGAAGAGGCCGTCGACCTCGTCGTCCTCTATCAGATCGAGGAATTGCCCAAGGGCGTCGAGCAGCAGATCGAGGTACTGGCCCGGGCGGCCGAGTTGACCGCCGAGGCGATGCCGCATCTGCGGACCCTGGACAATCTGACCGAATACTGGATCGAGGTCAACCGGCTGGAGAACCAGGCGGACCAGATCCACCGCAAACTGCTGGCCACCCTCTTCAACGGCAAGTACGACGCCATCGAGGTGCTCAAGCTCAAGCAGATCGTGGATGTGCTGGAGGAAGCAGCGGACGCCTTCGAGCACGTCGCCAACACCGTGGAGACCATCGCGGTCAAGGAGTCCTGACCTTCGTGGACACCTTCGCCCTGGTCGTGACCATCGGTGTCGCGCTCGGCTTCACCTATACCAACGGCTTTCACGACTCCGCCAACGCGATCGCGACCTCCGTCTCCACCCGGGCCCTGACCCCGCGCGTCGCGCTGGTGATGGCGGCGCTGATGAATCTGGCGGGGGCGTTTCTCGGCCAGAGCGTCGCGAAGACGGTGAGCGAGGGCATCATCGAGACCCCGCCGTCCGGCGGCAAGGGGATGGGCATCCTCTTCGCGGCCCTGCTCGGCGCGATCGTCTGGAACCTGGTCACCTGGTACTTCGGTCTGCCGTCGTCGTCCTCGCACGCCCTGTTCGGCGGGATGGTCGGCGCGGCTCTCGCGGGCGGTACGGAGGTGATCTGGTCCGGGGTGCTGGAGAAGATCATCATCCCGATGTTCGTCTCCCCGTTCGTCGGTCTGATCGCGGGCTATCTGGTGATGGTCGCGATCATGTGGATGTTCCGGCGGGCCAATCCCAACAAGGCGCGGCGCGGCTTCCGGATCGCACAGACGGTCTCCGCCGCGGCGATGGCGCTGGGCCACGGCCTCCAGGACGCCCAGAAGACCATGGGGATCGTGGTGATGGCGCTGGTCATCGCCGATGTACAGCAGTCCGGCGACGAGATCCCGGTCTGGGTGCGGATCGCCTGTGCGGTGATGCTGTCGCTCGGTACGTACGCGGGCGGCTGGCGGATCATGCGCACCCTCGGCCGCAAGATCATCGAACTGGATCCGCCGCAGGGTTTCGCCGCCGAGAGCACCGGCGCGTCCATCATGTTCGGCTCGGCGTTCCTCTTCCACGCGCCGATCTCCACCACCCATGTGATCACCTCCGCCATCATGGGCGTGGGCGCCACGAAACGGGTCAACGCGGTCCGCTGGGGCGTCGCCAAGAACATCGTTCTGGGCTGGTTCATCACCATGCCCGCGGCGGCGGCGGTCGCGGCGGGCAGCTACGCGATCATCTGGCTGGCCTTCGCCTGACTCTTTCGGGGGGGCGGTTTCCACAGGCCGGTTGCGGAGCCGGCCGGGCCGCTATCGTTGAAGTGCGATGACCGCTTTATTCCATGATCGTGCAGGAGGGCGTATGCCCGACAACTCCGTCGTCCGGGGCGAGGTCGACGCTTTGACGCGTCGCGTCGAGGCCGTCGAGGACAGAGTCGAGACGCTTCAGATCCAGACCAACGGCAACTTCGCGGCCGTCATCGAGGGCCAGGCCGCCCTTCGCCGCGAGATGCGGGACGGGTTCGCCAAGGTCGACACCAGACTGGACGAGTTCGGGAACCGCCTGGACAGGCTGGAGACCCGCTTCGACGAGTTCGGGAACCGCCTGGACGAGTTCGGGAATCGCCTGGACCGGGTGGAGATCCGCTTGGACGAGTTCGGGAACCGCCTGGACCGGGTGGAGATCCGCTTGGACGAGTTCGGGAACCGTCTCGGCGGTATCGAGCAGAAGCTCGACCGCAATCAGGCGCAGATCGTCGAGCTGCTCGGCCACCTGGTCGGCCGCGATCCGGACGGTCGCTGACCGCTCCGGAGCCGTACCGACTGCCGCGTACGACACCCGCGCGAACAGCCCACGGCAACAAGGCGGGCCCGCCCCCCGGGAAGTGGAGGGGCGGGCCCTTCGTCGTGCGGTGGCACCGCCATGCAGCACCGCAGGACGGCTGGTGACGGCGGTGGCGGCGCCGAGCCGGTTCCGGAGCCGTACGGCTCAGCCGAAGCGGCCGGAGATGTAGTCCTCGGTCGCCTGCACGGACGGGTTGGAGAAGATCCGCTCGGTGTCGTCGATCTCCACCAGCTTCCCGGGCTGGCCGACGGCCGCCAGGTTGAAGAAGGCGGTACGGTCCGAGACCCGGGCCGCCTGCTGCATGTTGTGGGTGACGATGACGATCGTGAACCGTTCCTTCAGCTCGCCGATCAGGTCCTCGATCGCCAGCGTCGAGATCGGGTCGAGCGCCGAGCAGGGCTCGTCCATCAGCAGCACGTCCGGTGCCACCGCGATCGCGCGGGCGATGCAGAGCCGCTGCTGCTGACCGCCGGAGAGGCCGGAGCCGGGCTTGTTGAGCCGGTCCTTGACCTCGTTCCACAGGTTCGCGCCGCGCAGCGACTTCTCCACGACCTCCGCCAGCTCGTTCTTCTTGTACGAGCCGTTGAGCCGCAGGCCCGCCGCGACATTGTCGAAGATCGACATGGTCGGGAAGGGGTTGGGCCGCTGGAAGACCATGCCGACGGTGCGGCGTACGGCGACGGGGTCGACGGAGGACCCGTACAGATTCTCGTCGTCCAGCAGCACCTTGCCCTCGACCCGGCCGCCGGGGGTCACCTCGTGCATCCGGTTCAGGGTGCGCAGAAAGGTGGACTTGCCGCAGCCGGAGGGGCCGATGAAGGCGGTCACCGAGCGGGGCTCCACGGTCATCGAGATGTCCTCGATCGCCTTGTGGGTGCCGTAGTAGGCGGTCAGTCCGCTGATGTCGATTCGCTTGGCCATGAGTTCAGATCACTTCCCAGTCGCCGCGCTCAGCGGCCGGTCTTCGGGGCCTTCCAGCGGGCGATGCCGCGGGCCACCAGGTTGAGGAGCATGACGAAGGCGATCAGGACCAGGGCGGCGGCCCAGGCGCGGTCGTACGACGCCTCACTGCCGACCCGGTACTGCTCCCAGATGTAGAAGGGGAGCGACGACTGGGCGCCTTCGAAGGGGTTGGTGTTGATCAGCTGGCTGCCGAAGACCAGCAGCATGATCGGGGCGGTCTCGCCGGCGATCCGGGCGACGGCGAGCATCACACCGGTGGTGATGCCGCCGAGCGCGGTGGGGACGACGACCTTGATGATGGTGCGCCACTTCGGTACGCCGAGCGCCAGCGACGCCTCGCGCAGTTCGTTCGGCACCAGCTTCAGCATCTCCTCCGTGGACCGGACCACGACGGGGAGCATCAGGATCGCCAGCGCCAGGGCGCCCATCAGACCGGACGGGCTCAGCTCGAACATCAGCATGATGGAGAGCAGGAAGAGGCCCGCGACGATCGACGGGATGCCGGTCATCACGTCGACGAAGAAGGTGACGGCCCGGGCGAGGGCGCCCTTGCCGTACTCGACCAGGTAGATCGCGGTGAGCAGGCCGAGCGGCACCGAGACCAGGGCGGCCAGGCCGACCTGCTGGAGGGTGCCGACCAGGGCGTGGTAGACGCCGCCGCCGGGCTCGAAGCCGGGGACCCCGGCCATGGAGTGGGTGAGGAAGTAGCCGTCGAGGACCTTGACGCCCCGGCTGACGGTCACCCAGATCAGGGAGAGCAGCGGCACCACGGCGAGGATGAAGCAGACCCAGACGATGCTGGTGGCCAGCTTGTCGCGGGCCTGCCGCCGGTTCTCGACCGCCGAGGTGACGGCGTACGAGATCGCCATGAAGAAGATCGCCGACAGCAGTCCCCACTGGACCTCGCTGTGCCAGCCGGCGACGGCGCCGAGTCCGCAGCCGAGGGCGGTACCGGCGACGGCGAAGCCGAGGGGCGCCCAGCGGGGCAGGGAGCGGCCGGTGAGTCCGCCGGATCCGGGGGCGCTGACGGGCGCCGGGACGCTGTCCTTCGTCACTGTCTGGCTCATGCGTTGGCCCCCGAGTACTCCTTGCGGCGGGCGATGATCATTCGGGCGCCGCCGTTGACCAGCAGGGTGAGGAGGAAGAGCACCAGGCCGGAGGCGATCAGCGCGTCCCGGCCCAGCTCGTTGGCCTCGTCGAACTTGGCGGCGATGTTCTGGGCGAAGGTGCCGCCGCCGGGGTTGAGCAGATGTCCGGAGATCAGGAAGCTCGGCGACAGTACGGTCGCGACGGCCATCGTCTCGCCGAGGGCCCGGCCGAGGCCCAGCATGGAGGCGGAGATGACGCCGGAGCGGCCGAAGGGCAGGACCGACATCCGGATGACTTCCCAGCGGGTGGCGCCGAGGGCCAGGGCGGCTTCCTCGTGCATCTTCGGGACCTGGAGGAAGACCTCCCGGCTGACGCTGGTCACGATCGGCAGGATCATGATCGCCAGCAGGATGCCCACGGTGAAGAGGGAGCGGGCGACGCCGATCTCGGTCTTCTCGAAGACGTACGTCCAGCCGAAGAACTGGTCCAGCCAGAGATTGAGCCCCTCCAGGTACGGGACCAGGAAGAGGGCGCCCCAGATGCCGTAGATGATCGACGGCACGGCGGCCAGCAGATCGACCACGTAGGCGATCGGCGCGGCCAGCCTGCGGGGCGCGTAGTGCGAGATGAAGAGGGCGATGCCGACGGCGACGGGGACGGCGATCAGCATCGCGATCACCGAGCTGACGACGGTGCCGAAGAGGAGGACGGCGATGCCGAAGACCGGCGGGTCGCCCGCCGGGTTCCAGTCGAAGGTGGTGAGGAAGTTCCCCTCGTTCTCCGAGAAGGCGATCGCCGCGCGGTAGGTGAGGAAGGCGGCGATCGATCCCATGATCACCAGCAGCAGGATGCCGGAGCCGCGCGACAGGGCGAGGAACACCTTGTCGCCCGCGCGGCCGGTGGACCCGCCGCGGGCGGCGAGCGTGCCGGTGGCCGCCCCGGGGGGCGGGGAGTCCAGTGGTTCTATGGGTGTCGTGGAAACCATGGTCTTTCCGGTCTGTGTGGGGGATGGGCTCCCCTGGCGGCGGTGCACCGGATGGGCGGACGGACGGACGGGGCGGGTGGAGCAGGCGTACGGGGGCGGGCGGGAGGCGGGGCGGCCGGCCGTGACCGCCCCGCCGTTCGGGCCCGGCCGGGCCCGGTGGGGGCCGCGGCCGGGGGCCGGGGGGCGCCGCTGCGGGAGCCTCGGCGGCCCGGGCGCCGTACCGTCCCGGCGTCAGCTCAGTCCGGCGACCGTCTCGCGGACCTTCGCGTTGATCTCGGCCGGGATCGGGGCGTAACCGGCGTCCGAGAGGACCTTCTGGCCCTCGTCGCTCGCGGTGTAGGTGAGGAACGACTTCACCGTGTCGAGGGTGTCGCCCTTGTTGCCGGTGTCGCAGACGACCTCGTAGGTGACCAGGACGATCGGGTAGGCGCCGTCGGCCTTGGTGGCGTAGTCCAGCTCCAGGGCCAGGTCCTTGCCGGTGCCCTTGACCTTCGCGGCGGCGATGGCCTTGGACGCGTTCTCCGAGGTCGCCTTCACCGGGGCGGCGGCACCGGTGTTGATGTCGACCGTGGGGATGGACTGCGAGGTCGCGTACGACAGCTCGAAGTAGCCGATCGCGCCCTCGACCTGCTTGACCTGGGCCGCGACACCGGAGGAGCCGGAGGCGGCCTGGCCGCCGGGGGCGGGCCACTTCTTCTCGGCCTCGTACGGCCAGTCGGCCTCGGCGGTGGCGCCCAGGTACTTGCCCAGGTTCTGCGTGGTGCCCGAGTCCTCGGAGCGGTGGAACGCCTGGATCGCCTTGTCCGGCAGGTCCTTGCCCTTGTTCAGCTCGGCGATCGCCGGGTCGTTCCACTTGGTGATCTTGTTGTTGAAGATCTTGGCGATGGTGGCGGCGTCCAGCGTCAGCCCGTCCACCCCGGGAAGGTTGTAGCCGATCGCGATCGGGCCGCCGACCATGGGCAGGTTGATGCCCTGGCCGGACTTGCAGATCTTCTTCGACTCGGCGACCTCGTCGGGCTTCAGCGCCGAGTCCGAGCCCGCGAAACCGACCGTGCCCTGGGTGAAGGCGACGATGCCCTCACCGGAGGAGGACGACTTGTAGTTGATCTCCACGCCCGAGCAGGCGGCCATGTAGTTCTTGACCCACAGGTCCATGGCGTTCTTCTGCGCGCTGGACCCGGACGCCAGCAGCTTGCCCTTGGCGCCGTCGCACTTGATGTTCGACGCGGCGGAGGTCTTGCCCCCGTCGCCGGTGCCGTTCGTGTTGTCGTCCGAACCGCACGCCGTGAGGACCAGGGCCCCGGTGACGGCCAGGGCGCCGAGTGCGGTGGCGCGAAGCCCGTTCTTGCGCTGAAGCTTCACTTTCGGGTGTTCCTTCCAGAAGCCGCCGGGTTCCGGGTGCCGGGACGTCGGGCGGCGTGGGTCGGGGGTGGGGGGAGCCGGCCCGGTGCCGGTCACCACGTAGGGCCGAAATTAGGCAGAACAGGTGAAGTGCCCCGAGGGGGTGGATGAACGGCAGGTGAACCGTGTCGGGCGGCTGGGTGGCAGCGTTCGTGGGGGCCGGGAGGGTGCGGAACGGGGCGGGAGGACGGGGGAAAGGTGGGGGGGAACGGGAGCGGGGAAACGGAGTGGGGTTTCGGGTACGGCGGGCCGCGGGGGATGCCCTCACCCGACGGTCGGCGAACGGAAGTATGGGCGTACGAACTGATGAACGGGCTGGTGGGCGGGGTGATACCGGTGGTACGCCGGTGCTGTCACCGCCGTCCGCAACCTAGCGCGCGGAGGCGGGTGCCGTGGCCGCCGTTACCCGTACGAGTGGCACGCGTTCGGGCCATCGGGGCGCGTTCTCGCCGCCGGGGCCGCCGGGGGAGCTTCCGCCGAGCCCCCGCCGATCCTCTGGGTAAGCCCCATCGGGCCCCTGCCGGGCCCGGCCGCGCGCCGCCCGGCCCGTCGGCTCAGCCGTCGAGCGCCGCCAGCAGGGCCGTGACCAGGTCCCGGTCCCGCTCCTGGCCGAGCCTGGCACGGGCGGCCGTGGGCGCCAGCCAGACCACCTCGTCCACCTCGTCATTCGGTGCGAACACGCCCCCGACGGCCTCCGCGGCCCAGTAGCGGACCTCTTTGGGGCGCCCCTCCACGACGTAGCGGACCGTGGGCAGCGACGGCCCCGGCGCGCACGCCATCCCGGTCTCCTCCAGGGTCTCCCGCAGTGCGCCCGCGTACGCCGTCTCGCCCCGTTTGAGCTTCCCCTTCGGATGCGACCAATCGTCGTATTTCGGCCGGTGTACGAGGCAGATCTCCAGGCCCTCGGGGGTGTCGGGGGCGGCCCGCCACAGGACACAGCCCCCGGCCAGGATCGGCTTCGCGGTCGGGTCGGCCGGCTCCGGGGCCGACTGCCGGGCCGGCTCCGGGGCCGGTTCGGGTGCCGGTTCGGGTGCCGGGGGCGCGCCCGGCGGCGGCGTGGTCACGGGATCCTCGTCCGGACCGCGAGGGAGCCGGGCCAGATCTCCTGGAAGGCGAACCGGACGGCCTCGACCTCGTGGCGCTGGTCGGCGTGGAGGACACCGAGCGCGTACGCGGTCGCCGGGGCGATCCTGGGCGTTCCGGCGGCTTCGGCGGCGGCCTCGGCCGCTTCGGCGGCGTCGCGGTGCCGGTCGAGGAGGCCGCCCGCGCGGGCGAGGGCGGGGGGTGCCGCGCCCGGCCGGAGGGCTTCCAGTACCTCCAGCGCGTAGCGGTGCAGCCGGAGCAGTTGCCGGACCCGGTTCCAGGGCGCGTCCTGGGCCGCTTCGGCGGGGAGCCCGGTGAACGGGGTGTCCTCGGTGTACGGATGCCCCGCGCGGCCCAGCGGGAGGGCGGCGGCGGCCTCCACGAGCCGCCGCTCGGCGTCGTCGGCGACGGGCAGCAGGACGTCCCCGGCGCGGGCGGCGGCCGGTGGTCTGAGGGGGAGGTCGGAGGCGAGCAGGGCGACGGCGTCGGCGACGGCGTGGAAGCGGGCCGAGCCGAGGGCGTCGAGGGTCGCGGAGTGGGCCCTGGTCTTCGCGAGGGTGAGCCGCCGCTCCAGCAGGGCCCCGGCGCGGGCGGTGCCGACGGCGAGCGCGCCGCTACGGCCTGCGGCGGGGCCGGACGCGGTTCCGGGTCCGGGGGCGGTGTGACGCGGTACGGGCACGGCGCCGGGCATCGCGCCCGTGCCCGGGGCCGTACCGGAGAGCCGGGCGAGGGCGTCGAGCAGCCGGCCGAGCCGGGAGGCGCAGGCGTGTTCCCGGGTCAGGGTCTCGGCGAGCCAGGCGAGTTCGGTACGGAGCCCGTCGGCCCAGCCGGGGTCGAGCAGCGGCCGGAAGGTGTGCAGGGTGCCGCCGATCCGGCGGGACGCCATCCGCAGCGCGCGGGCGGCCCGCTCGGTGGCCTCGGCGTCGGCGCCGGTGGCCCGGCTCTCCTCGTACAGCCGCAGGCCGCGCAGGAAGTCGGCGGCCCTGGCGTGCAGATACGCGGCGAGGGCGTCGCCCGCGGGGGAGTCGGCACCGTAAGCGGGGGCCGGGGCGGGAGCCGGTGCCGGTGGGTCCCCGTACGCCGTGGGGCCCGCGCCGCTTCCGGCGGGGACGGCCGCCGCCCCGCCGAAGGCCCGTACGGCCTCCGGGACCGGGACCGGTCCCGCGCCCACGGCCCCGCCCGGGGCCCGTACCGCCACCGCGCCCGGCGGCCCGCCGGGGCGCGCGGGCGCCGACGGGCCGGGGTGGCCGGGGTGACCGGACCGGGCGGGGCGGCCGGACGGGATCGGGTCAGGGTTGTGCACGCCGGCGCCTCCGCGCGTCGATGAGCATCTCCTGGACGTTCCGCAGCGGCTGCCCGTCGGCGTCCGTCGCGTGCCGGGTCCAGGAGCCGTCCGGACCGAGGTGCCAGGACGTGATGGTGTCGGACATACCCGTCTCCAGGAGCCGGGTGAGGGCGGCGCGGTGGGCCGGGTCGACCACCCGGACCAGCGCCTCGATCCTGCGGTCGAGGTTGCGGTGCATCATGTCGGCGCTGCCGAGCCAGACTTCGGGTTCGCCGCCGTTGCCGAAGGCGAAGACCCGGGAGTGCTCCAGGAACCGGCCGAGTACGGAACGGACCCGGATGTTCTCGGACATGCCGGTGACACCGGGGCGGATGGCGCAGATGCCTCGGACCCAGATGTCGACGGGGACGCCGGCCATGGACGCCCGGTAGCAGGCGTCGATGATCGCCTCGTCGACCATGGAGTTGACCTTGATCCGGACATAGGCGGGGCGGCCCGCGCGGTGGTGCGCGGCCTCCTTGTTGATCCGCGCGACCAGTCCGTCGCGGAGCGACTTGGGCGCGACCAGCAGCCTGCGGTAGGTCTCCCGGCGGGAGTAGCCGGAGAGCCGGTTGAACAGGTCGGAGAGGTCGGCGCCGACCTGCGGGTCGGCGGTGAGCAGCCCGAGGTCCTCGTAGAGCCGGGCGGTCTTGGGGTGGTAGTTGCCGGTGCCGACATGCGAGTAGCGGCGCAGCGTATCGCCCTCCTGGCGGACCACCAGGGACAGCTTGCAGTGGGTCTTCAGACCGACCAGGCCGTAGACGACATGGCAGCCGGCCTCCTCCAGCTTGCGGGCCCATTTGATGTTGGCCTGCTCGTCGAAGCGGGCCTTGATCTCGACCAGGACGAGGACCTGCTTGCCGGATTCGGCGGCGTCGATCAGCGCGTCGACTATCGGCGAGTCGCCGGAGGTCCGGTACAGGGTCTGCTTGATCGCGAGGACGTCCGGGTCGGCCGCGGCCTGTTCCAGGAACGCCTGGACGGAGGTGGAGAAGCTGTCGTACGGGTGGTGGAGCAGGACGTCCCGCTCCCGCAGCGCCATGAAGATGTCCGGCGCGGACGCCGACTCGACCTCGGCGAGGTCGCGGTGGGTGCCCGCGATGAACTTGGGGTACTTCAGCTCGGGCCGGTCCAGGGCCGCTATCCCGAAGAGGCCGGTCAGATCGAGCGGGCCGGGCAGCGGATAGACCTCGGCGTCGGTGATCTTCAGTTCGCGGACCAGGAGGTCGAGGACGTACGGGTCGATGGACTCCTCCACCTCCAGCCGTACGGGCGGCCCGAACCGGCGTCGCATCAGCTCCTTCTCCAGGGCCTGGAGCAGGTTCTCGGCGTCGTCCTCCTCGACTTCCAGGTCCTCGTTGCGGGTGACCCGGAACATGTGGTGCGCCAGCACCTCCATCCCGGGGAACAGCTCCTCCAGATGGGCCGCGATCACGTCTTCCAGCGGTACGTACCGCTGCGGCGACGCCTCCAGGAAGCGGTTGAGCAGCGGCGGCACCTTGACCCGGGCGAAGTGGCGGTGGCCGCTGACCGGGTTGCGGACCACGACGGCCAGGTTGAGGGAGAGGCCGGAGATATAGGGGAAGGGGTGCGCCGGGTCGACGGCGAGCGGCGTCAGTACGGGGAAGATCCGCTGCCGGAACAGGGTGAAGAGACCGGCCTGCTCCTTCTCGGTCAGATCCGGCCAGCGGATCAGATGGACGTTCTCCTCGGCCAGGGCCGGGGAGACGTCCTGCTGGTAGCAGGCGGCGTGCCGGGCCATCAGCTCCCGCGACCTGGTCCAGATCAGATCGAGGACCTCGCGCGGCTGGAGTCCCGAGGCGGAGCGGGTGGCGACTCCGGTCGCTATCCGCCGCTTGAGCCCGGCGACCCGGACCATGAAGAACTCGTCCAGGTTGGAGGCGAAGATGGCGAGGAAGTTCGCCCGCTCCAGCAGCGGGGTCGCCGGGTCCTCGGCCAGCTCCAGTACCCGCTCGTTGAAGGCGAGCCAGCTGCGCTCCCGGTCCAGGAAGCGGCCGGCGGGCAGCTCGGCGCCGTTGCCGTGGTGGTCTTCCTCGTACGAGTCCAGGTCGGCGTCGAGATCGGGCTCCAGATCGGACACCGTGGCGGCCACGGTGTGGGGCCGGTGGGCGGCGATGGAGCCGACGGACGGCTGGGGGTGCTGGACCGATGCCTCGGCAGGCTGCTGACTCATGAACCCATTCTTCCGCGTCAGGCGCGAGATGGGCGCGTCGGACCGGGCTGCGGGCATTCGTACGGACTCCGGGCCGGACCCGGAGGAGGGACCGAAGGCGGGGCCGGATACGGATGGCTGCATTGGGTGAGGGTCCCAGCGCCGTCTGAATGGCCGGTGAAGACCACATGACGTCCGGGAATCGAACAGCGGCGGGACTGAGCCGTTCGGGTGCCCGGGGGCGCGCGGCGGCCGGGTGTTTCCCGGGGCCGCGCCGGGGTGCGCCCCCCGGGCCGGGGCCGGGAGCGGTACGTGTCCGTAGGCGTACGGCTCCGTACGCCCCCGGGTTTGGTTGACACTTCTACGACTCCGGTCGCTCCACGGCTCTTCGCCGTGCCGCCGGTGGCTACGACTCCGTGCGGTACATCAGGTCCACCTCGTGGGTCCGGAACCCGAGGCGCTCGTAGACCCGGACGGCCGCCGTGTTGTCGGCGTCCACGTACAGCATCGCCGTCGGCAGCCCCTGGGCGGCCAGATGCCGCAGCCCGACCGCGGTGAGGACCTTGCCGAGGCCGAGGCCCTGCGCGTCGGGCCGGACGCCGACGACATAGACCTCCCCGAGCTGCTCGGCGGCGTGCGTCTTCGTCCAGTGGAAGCCGACGATCTCCCCGTCGCGCTCGGCGAGGAAGAAGCCCCGGGGGTCGAACCACGGCTCGTTCATCCGGTCGTCCAGGTCGCGCTGGGTCAGCGCCCCCTGCTCGGGGTGGTGGGCGAAGGCGGCGGCGTTGACCGCGAGCCACGCCGCGTCGTCCGTACCGGGGACGAAGGTCCGTACGGTGACCCCGCCGGGCAGGATCGGCTCCGGCAGATCGTCCGGTACCTCGGTGGGATGGTCGGGGGAGGCCAGCGGGCGGCGCATCTGCCGCAGCTCGCGGAAGAGGGTGAGCCCGAGGACCTGCGCCAGATGCCGGGCCGCGGACTTCCCGCCGTGCGCCCAGACCCGCAGCCGCTTCCCCGACGCGGCCAGCAGCGCGCTGCCCAGCGCCCGCCCGTGCCCGCGCCCCCGGTGGGAGGGATGTACGACCAGTTCGGCGGCGGGCGCCTCGACCGGATCGACGTCCTCCAGCTGGGCGTAGCCGACGAGTTCACCACCGGTGGAGAGCAGCAGATGCCGTACGCCCTCCCGCTTCCCCCCGCGCAGCCGGAGCCGCCCCTGCTCGGACACGGCCTGCGTCCCGTCCGCCGCGGTGGCGGCTTCGAGCAGGGCGAGTACGGCTTCGGCCTGGTCGGCCGTGAGGACGTCGAGGCTCTCGATCCGCCGTCCGGGCTCCGGGATCACTGCGTCAGTCGTCATGGGGGAAGCCTACGGCGGCGCGTTCCGTTTCCCACGGGCACGCCGGTCGCGGGGGTCGCCGCAGCCTCTGACGTTTCCGGTCATATAAATCGACGGGCCGCCGTCATTCGTACGACCTACTGACCGGCCGGCCTCAGATTGGCGCCGTCCCGCAGATCCGGGAAGCCCTGCGCGATGGTGGCGGTCGGCTTCAGGCAGGCCGTACGCGTCTTCGCCGCTGTCGGTCCCATGGCGCAGCCCAGCTTCTCGTAGGTCCGGACCGCGTCCTGGAGCTTGCTGGCGACGGAATCGGGCGTCGTGAATCCTCGGCGCCCGTTGATCGCGTTCAGGGCCTCGTCGGCGGCGCCGGAAGTGGCGTCGGCCGCGGCCTGGCACTTCGCGCCCAACATCAGAGACGACGATGTCGAGCAGGACGAGTTCGAGCCCGTACCGAATAGCAGCTCGTCGCCCGAGATGCGCCGCGCGGCGGTCCTGGTAGACCGACTGCCAGGTGGGGGCGAGCGCCCGGGGCTGCTCGATCTCGGGGACGAACTCCGCGACGGCGAGATGGACCCAGGACTGGGACGACTGGAGGACGAGGTCACCTCGGTTGACGGTACGGGTCCGGTGGACGCAGGCGCCGGGGCCGAGATGGTCGGCGACCCAGTCGGGGGGAGTCGGGACGAGCAGGCTGCTCCTGTGGTCGATCGTCTCGCCGTGCAGGGTGATCCCTCTGCCGATGTCCCGCTCGCTCAGATCGAATTGCCGCGTCAGGGCGTCGGTGGGTGGCAGGAGCTCGCCCGGCTTCAGGGTTCCCCGGTCGATACGTGCCTTGATGTACGCGGCCATGCCGGTGACCGTGCCCGCCATCTCGACTTCCCCGACGTCTTCGTGGAATGAGGTGCATCGACGATATCGGAGGGTCCGGATGGGTATGGCTGACTGAGATGGCCCGTCTCCCCCAGTTATGGGCCGGGGGAGGCGGGCCGTTTTGGGCGATCAGCGGATTAATGGTGGTCGAAAGCTGTTCGCTTGGTGGCGGTCAGGAAGTTGGTGAAGGCGTTCGGGGTGAAGGTGAGGGCCGGGCCTTCGGGGGTTTTGGAGTCGCGGATGCCGATACGGCCGGTGAGGTCCGCGACCTCGACGCAGTTGCCGCCTGAGTCGTTGCTGTAGGAGGACTTGAACCAGGTCGGCCGAGAGGCCGTGCTGTTGGCGTTGATGGCTAGGTCCACTCTCGTGTGAGTTCTTGCAGGAAACCGGCCGTTCGGGCCGGGGGCAGGGCGCTGTCGCGCATCGCGTCGAAACGGCGGACGTTCCGTAGAACCTCACGTCGTTCATCCGTGACGCTGACGGTGTTCCACATGTCGGCTTGCACCACAGGGGCCAGGGTTTCGGCGAAATCGAGGAGGGTGAAGTTGCTCTCCGTTCGATAGGTCACCACATCGTGCGGAAGGATCTGGACGGTGACGTTGTCCAGCTCCGTCAGCTCCACGATCTCCCGATACTGGTCGCGCATGATGTCGTAGCCGCCGACGATCCGGCGGACCGCCGCCTCGTCCATGACGACCCGCAGCTTCAGCGGGCTCGCGGAGCGGGTGATCAGCTCCTTCCGCTCCATCCGCAGCCGGACGTTCTGTTCGATGTACTCGGTCGTGGTCTCATCGACCGGCTTGGCGATCTGGTAGAGCGCCGTCGCGTAACCCTCCGTCTGTAGCAGCCCGTAGACGAAGGACGGCTGCCAGGCCCGCATCATTGTTGCGTCCTGTTCCAGCCCTCGGAACGTCGGCATCTTCGACGGCATATAAGCCTTGTAGGGCGTCCACGGCTCCTTGCTCAGGGACTCACGGTGCAGTTGGAGCAGGGTCTCTTGGTCGTCTTCGCTCATCTCCGGGTCGAGATGCGCGATCAGCCGCTGCAAGTCCGCGACGCGCGGCAGGTCGTTCTCGCCCACCTCGACCCGGGCCAGCTTCGAATGCGAGAAGCCGAGGGCGTCGGACACCGATTGCAGTGTCATCCCCTTCTCCTCCCGAAGTTTTCGAAGCTCCTTGCCGAGCTCGCGGCGGCGGAATGTCGCTCCACGTTTTGCTGCCACTGTCCTAACCCTTTCCCCGGTCCTGTCGGTGCTCAACGTGACCTGTGTCAGGTGTCGTAACGGACCCTGTCCCGGGTCCGGACACCCCCTGTCTCCCTCCCGGGAGACCTCTGTCCGGTGTCCTGGCATGTGCCATTTTCGGTACCTCCGAGAGTCCGCTTGCACAGTAAATCGCACATGCAGGACGGTAGTTGGGCGGTTTGGACGAGATGCCTTGCGTGCGGCCTTCACCTGCGCACAACCGCGACGCATCACACGAGGGCCCGCGTCGCGCGCGGGCCCGTACTCCCGACGGAGGTAGGGCGATGGGACTCACCAGGCCGAACCATGTGCGGTGGTGGCCCGGCGGAGCGGTCGGGGATATGCCGCCCGCACCCGATCCGGCGGACGGCGAGGCGTGCGAAGTCATCTGTGAATCAAACGAGTTGAGCGTCCGGGAGATGCGAGTGTTCTCCCGCGACCGGCTCGGCCGCTGGTGTCTCGCCTCCGAGGCCGCCGACGACATCGAGCTGGTCGTCTCCGAACTCGTGACCAACGCGGTCCGGCACGGCCGGGGGCCGGTGCGGCTCAGGCTGACGCGCTCCACGCGCGACGTGTGCGTCGAGGTGACCGGGCGGGAGCAGGTCGTCGCCGCTCACCGCCGGGCCGGACCCGACGACGAGAGCGGGCGCGGGCTCCTGATCGTCGCCGCGCTCTCGGCGGCATGGGGGATCAGCGCCGACGGGCGGACCGTGTGGAGTCGGATCGCCGTCACGGAGGCGGGCGCATGAGGCTGGAGAGCCTGTTGGCCGAACCGCCGCCGCCCCGGCACCGGCCCTGCCGGGTCTGCGGGCGGGAGACCACCGCCGATGTCGAAGTCCGGCCCGGTGTCGTCGTCTGCCCCGAGCACATCCTCGACGCCTACACCGGCGCGTCCCACGCCCGCGATATCGAGGTGGTCCGGTGGTGAACCCGCCCCGACTCGACCGGTTTCAGGGGCGCGTCGTGCCCTGGATAACCCCCTGGTCCGGGGGCCCGACCCTGCCCGAGCCGCTGGTTCTCGCGCCCGGTGGGCGGGGGATCGCGTACGCGGACGAGGGCGTGCGCGACCGGACGTACGACGGTGTACTCCTCGGCCGGGGACGGGCCCGGCGCTCCATGGGCGGCGGTGGGCGGCCCCTCTACGACCAGGTCGACCCCCGCCGCCAGCACCACGCCGCCGATCTGCTGCTCTGCCAGGTCTGCGGGCGCCGGCCGCCGCCCTCGCCGCGCGGGCTGTTATGGCTGCTCCCCGGGGCGGCGGACCGCCCGGCGGAGGACGAGCTGGTACTCGGGCCGCCCCTCTGTCCCGATCCGTGCGCGCTGCTGGCCGTCGCTCAGTGCCCGGCCCTCGCGCGGGGGCATACGGCGGTACGGGTCCGCTATCCCCGTCCCTGGGGCTACCGGGGCGTCCTGCACACCCCGGCCCTCCGGCCCGCCGGGGAGCCCGTACAACTGCCCCACGAGGACCCCCGGCTGCCCTGGCTGCTCGCCGATCTCGCCGTGACCCGGCTGATGGGGTGTGCCGTGGTCGACCTGGCCGCCGAAACCGCTCAGTGATCCGGAGGAGAACCTTGCGCACCACCCATGTCACCGGCGGCTACGACATCGAGCCCCCGCTCCCCCCGGAGTCGGCCGCCGTCACTCCGTACGGTCCCGGTGTTCCCGAAGCCCCGCCGTACGGCTGCGATCTCGTGCTCCGGTACGACGAATCCGGCTCGGCGGCCCGGCTGGTGGCCAGGCGCGGGGAGACGTACGGGCTGCTCGGTCAGGTCCGGGCCGCCGTCGCCCGGTTCCCCGGGCACTCGTTCACCGGGGCCCTCCACTGTGCCGACCGTACGACCGGGGACGGTTGGCAGATCGCGGTCGCGGGGCGACGCGTCGCTCTGCTCCGGTTTTGAGCCAGTGGCGATATCCCGCCGAACCCCCACGGAACCGTTTACCCCGCCAAGCCTTAATCGCGTAACCACGGACAGCGCGCTCCCCCCTCTGGTAGGACAGGGAGAGTGACCGCACAGGACGAACATGCTCCCCCGGTCGAAGATCTCGTGTGCTGGGTCGGGCTCGGCCCCGGATGGGTCGACCTGACACTCACGACGGGTGTCCGCACCGAGGCGGAGGCGCTGGCCAGGCGGGCCGTGGAACTCTACGGGCCGCGCGGGCTGAGGATCGAGGAGCAGGTGCTCTTCGACGATGTGGCCGACCGGGCGATGGCGTTGAACGCCGAAGCGCCCGTGATGGCCGCCGCCTTCTATACAGGCACCGGCGAGGCCCTCGCCGACTTCGTGATCGACATCTATCTCGATCAGCAGGAGCCGGGTATCGCCGACGGTGACGCCGCGGACGACCCGGATCCGCCGCGACCCGGGCTCGACGAGGCCAGGACGCTGCTGCTGGACTGGGCCGGCGGCGGTACCGCGGGAACGCCCGAAGTGACGTATCCCGATCTGCCCGCCGGGCCCGCCGTACGGGTCCGTTCCCAGGTCCGGACCCGGCAGCTCCTCGGCCTGGTCCGGCACGACACCGGGTCCCTGACGTACGCGGTGCTCCCGCCGGGCGTCCGCAGTCTGGCGCTCGCCTCCTTCACCTGGCGCAATATGGCGCAGACCGAGAAGGTGACGACCCTGGCGGACGAGCTGATGTCGACCCTGCGCGTGGTGCGCCGAGGGCAGCCGCTGGGCTGACCGGCCGACTGGTGACCCGCCCCCTGACCCATGCAGGGGGCGGGTCATTCTTATGACCGGAAGTAAATCTCACAGCGCTGTTATATTAGCGCTGTGACAGTTCCCGATCCCACCGAACTGCCCGACCCCTGGCACGCCCTGCACGAGCTGCTGGCCGCCATGGACGCCGAGATCGAGCAGGTCTACACCGAGCACGGCATCCAGGGCGTACGGCCCCGGTTCGCCTATCCGCTGATCCGGCTCGCGCATACCGGGCCGCTCACCATCCGCGAACTGGCGGAGTCCCTGAACCGCTCGCACTCGGCGATCAGCCAGACCGTCGCCGCCATGCGCAAGGAGGGGCTGGTCAGCTCCGAGCCGGGGCCCGACGCCCGGACCCGGCGGATCGCCCTCACCGAGTACGGCCGGTCCCTGGTGCCGCTCCTGGAGGCCGAGTGGCGGGCCACCCACGCCACCGTCGCCGAGCTGGACCGGGAGACCCCCTACGCGATGACCGCCGTCGTCGCCGACGTACGGCGGGCACTGGCCCGGCGGCCCATGCGGCGCCGGGTCCTCGACCATCTCGTGGAGCCGCCGCAATGAGCGGCAAGAGCGGGGGCGTACGGTTCGTCGACCTCCGGCCCCTGCGGACCAGCCGCCCGTTCCGCGACGTGGTGATCGGACTGACCGCCTCCCAGCTCGGCGGCCAGATCGCCAATGTGGCCGTACTCGCCCAGGTGTGGGAGCTGACCCGCAGCCCGCTGGGCACCGGGGCCATCGGGCTCGCCACCGGGCTGCCGATGGTGGTGTTCGGGCTGCTCGGCGGGGTGCTGGCCGATTCGGTCGACCGCCGGGCGGTGGTACGGGCCACCACCGTCGGGCAACTCCTCGCCGCCGCCGGGCTGTGCGCCCAGGCGCTCGCGGACAACCGCAGCGTGCCGGTGCTCTTCGCCCTGATCGCCCTCTCGGCCGCCTGCGGCGCGCTCGGCGCCCCCGCCCGGCGTACCTTCGCCGTCCGGCTGCTGCCCGCGGACCAGGTCCCGGCCGGGCTGGCGCTCAACAACATCTCGTTCCAGACGGCGATGCTGGCCGGGCCCGCGGCGGCCGGGCTGATCATCGCGCAGGGCGGCTTCCCCGCCGCCTACGCCGTCCAGGCCGCGGCCGTCGCCGTCGCGGCGCTCGCCCTGATCCGGCTGCCCGCGATGCGGCCGGAGGGCGTCGCGGCGGCGGGCGGCCGACGGCGGGCCGAGCCCGGCGGCTGGGGGATCGTCCTGCGCAGGCCGACGCTCTGGGGCTGCCTCGCCACCGACCTGGCCGCGACCCTGCTCGCCATGCCGATCGCGCTTTTCCCGCTGGTCAACGAGGCCCGGTTCGGGGGCGATCCACGGACCCTCGGCCTCTTCCTGTCGGCCGTGGCGGCCGGCGGGGTCACGGCCGGGCTGCTCTCCGGCACGGTCACCCGGGGCCGCCGCGCCGGTCGGACCCAACTGCTCGCGGCCGGGGTATGGGGACTCGCCCTGGCCGGATTCGGACTCGCCGGGCCGCTGTGGCTGGCCCTCGGCTGTCTGGCCGTCGCCGGGGCCGCCGACACCACCTCGGTCATCAGCCGCAGCTCGGTACTGCAACTGGAGACCCCCGACGCCTACCGGGGCCGGGTCTCCTCGATGGAGCACGTCATCGGCGTCGCCGGTCCCGAACTCGGAAACTTCCGGGGCGGGGCGGTGGCATCGGCCACCTCCGCGTCGTTCTCCCTGGTCACCGGCGGGCTCTCGGCGGTGCTGGTGATCGCCCTGGTCGCGGTGGCCAACCGGCCGCTCCGGGAGTACCGCCTGCCGGGACCGGCCGGGCCGGGACCGGGCGAGCGGATCCCGGGCGACGCCGAGGTCGCCGGCGAGGCCGCCGGCGAGGGCAAGTCCGGCCCCGAGCCCGTCGGCTCCCCCTGAGGACCGGGGGGAGCCGACGGGCCGTACCGGGCCCGCGCCCGTGACGGTGTCAGTTCACGGGTGCCCGCCCGGCGGCCGGGGCCGCCGTCTCCGGAGGCGCTTTCTAGGCCGCCGCCTCCGGGGCCGTACCGCAGAACTCGGCGTCCAGCAGCCGGCGCGGCTTGTCCCGGCCCCAGTCGGCGTTGACGTGGTACGCGAGGGAGTGCCGCCCGTCCTCGGTGGCGACCATCCGCGCGATATTGCCGCGCAGCCGGCCGCCGTGTCCCCAGAGCGTCGTGCCGCAGCTCGTGGTGAACGTCTCCAGGCCGAGCCCGTAGCCGGGCCCCGTACCGCCGGGGTCCCGTACCAGCGTCTTCATCGCCTTGAGCTGCTCCGGCGGCAGCAATCTGCCCTGGAGCAGGGCCCGCAGGAAGCGGTTGAGATCGGCCGCGTCGGAGATCACGTCTCCGCCGCCCCACGCCTGGGAGCCGTTCATCGCGGTGACGTCGTGGACCGGTCCCGGCTGCGCGTCGGTGAGGGTGGAGTAGTTCCTGGCACTGGGCTTCGGAACGCTGGTCCTCGGACCCGGGTTGGAGGTGGCGTCCAGCTCCAGCGGCTCGATGATCCGCTCCCGGATCTGCCGCTCGTACGACGTCCCGCTCACCTTCTCGATGATCAGCGCCGCGAGGACGTAGTTGGTGTTGGAGTACCGGGGTGTCCCGGCCGGAATGTCGTACGGCGCGTTGCGCAGCGCATAGCCGACCAGGGTCATCGGAGCCAGATAGTCGTACCGGTTCGCCAGGAAGCCCTCGCCGCCGCCGTACCGGGTGTGGAACTCCGGGTCCTCCAGGTGGTTGAAGATCCGGCTGGTGTGGTTGAGGAGCTGGCGGACGGTGACCCGGCGGCCGTCGTGCCCGTTGCCGCGCACCACACCGGGCAGCCACTTCTCGACCGTGTCGTCCAGGTCCAGTTCGCCTTCGGCCTCCAGTTGGAGGAGCACGGTCGCGGTGAAGGTCTTGGTGAGGGAGGCGGTCCGGAACCGGTCGTCCGCGCCCCGCTCCCGGCCGGTCCGCAGATCGCCGGTCCCGGCCGCGTGCCGCCACAGGCCGTGCCCGTCGACGGCCGCCGCCGTGATCCCTGGCGGCCCGCCCGCGACCACCGCCTGTTCCATCGCGATCCGGGTCGCGGTGTGGGGGGCGCGGTCGGCCGCCGGGCGCGGCTCGGCCCCGGCCGGGGCCGCCGCCAGGGCGGTGGCCGCCGTCGCGCCGGTGACCACGGCGATCACCGCCGTACGCCATCGGCGCGGAGCCGTTCTCATGAGCCGACCGCCCTCGCGACCCGGTCGGCGAGCGGCGTCCTGAGGGCCGGGGGCGGCTCGGTGGCTCCCGTATCGGCCCCCGTATCGGCCGCCGCCTTCGGGGCCGTACCGCAGAACTCCGCTTCGACCGGCGGCATCAGACCGTCGAACCGCCAGTCGCCGTTGGTGTTGAAGGTGAGGGAGCGGCGGCCGTCCTCACCGTGCATGGACATCGTCAGCGACCCCTTCCAGCCGCCGGTGTGGCCCCAGACGGCCGTGCCGCAGCTCGTCGTGTACTGCTCCAGGCCGAGGCCGTAGCCATAGCCGATCTCCATGGGGTTCGGGGCGGGGGTCTTCATCGCCTTGAGCTGCTCCGGGGGCAGCAGCCCACCCTGGAGCAGGGCCCGGAAGAACCGGTTGAGATCGGCGGCGTCGGAGATCATGTCCCCGGCGCCCCAGACGGAGCTGGCGTTGGAGCTGGTGATGTCGTAGATCCGGGGTCCCGGCAGATGCGTCAGCGTGCTGTAGGCCCGGCTGCCGGGCTCAGGCCGGGTGCTCCGGTCACCGGGGTTGAGGGTGGCGCGCAGCCCCAGCGGCTCGATGATCCGTTCCCGGATCTCGTCCTCGTACGCCTCACCGGCCACCGCCTCGATGATCAGCGCCGCGAGGACGTAGTTGGTGTTGGAGTACTGATGGACGCCGCCCGGCTGCTGGGTGGGCGGATTGCGCATCGCGTAACCGACCAGCTCCTCCGGTTCGTGCGAGGCGTGGCGGTTCTTCAGGAATCCCTGACCGGCGGCGTATCCGGAGTTGAACTCCGGGTCGCCGAGATAGTCGAAGATCCCGCTGGTGTGGTTGAGGAGTTGGCGGACGGTGATCTTCCGGCCGTCGTGGCCCTCGCCGTGGACCAGGCCGGGGAGCCACTTCTCGACGGTGTCGTCCAGGTCGAGCCTGCCCTCCGCCTCCAGTTGGAGCAGGACCGTGGCGACGAAGGTCTTGGTGATGGAGGCGATCCGGAAGCGGTCCTTCTCGCCCCGCTTCTCGCCGGTCCTCAGATCGCCGAGGCCGATCCCGGCCCGCCAGACGCCATTGGCGTCCTGGGCGGTGGCCGTCACTCCGGGCAGTCCGTCCGTGACGATCTTCGTCAGGGCGGCCCGGGTGGCGGGCCGGTCGGTGGCGTTTGTCGTACCGGTGCCGGTGCCGGTGCCGGCCCCGTTTGTCGTACCGGCGGCGGTGGTGCCGGTGGTGGCGCTCCCGGCGGTCGCCTGGGCGGGGGCGGCGGCCAGGGCGGTGGCCGCGAGTGCTCCGGTGACCAGGGCTATGGAGGCCGTACGGCGCCGGGGCCGGGGTGCGGGGGTGGAGGTCATGACCGGTCTCCGGTCCGTAGGGCGGCGCTCTTGTCGGGAGCCCCGGCGGCGGCGGGCTTCGGGGTCGTACCGCAGAACTCGGCCTCGACCGGGGCGTAGAACGCCGGGGTGTTCCAGTCGCCGTTGCTGTTGTACGACAGCGCGTGGCGGCCGTCCTCGGTGGCGACCGCGAGTGACGTCGAGCCGATCCAGCCGCCGCTGTGGCCCCAGACGGTCTTGCCGCAGCTCGTGGGGAAGGCCGCCAGGCCCAGTCCGTAGCCCGAGCCGGGCCACTCCGGGTCCGGGACGATGGTCTTCATCGCCTTGAGCTGCTCCGGCGGCAGCAGCTTGCCCTGGAGCAGGGCGCCGAGGAAGCGGTTGAGGTCGGCGCCGTCGGAGATCATCTCGCCGTCGCCCCAGGACTGGGAGGCGTTCTGCACGGTGGCGTCGATGAGCGCGCCCGTCGGCTCCTCGGCGAGATAGCTGTACGCCCGGCTGCTGGGGCGCGGCATCAGACTGCTGTCACCGGGGCTGCTGGTGGCCCGGAGCTTCAGCGGCTTGAAGATCCGGTCGCGCAGCTCCTTCTCGTACGTCCGGCCGCCCGCCTTCTCGATGATCAGGCCCGCCAGGACGTAGTTGGTGTTGGAGTACGTGTGCCCGGCGCCCGGCTGGTGGGTGGGCGGGTTCTTCATCGCGGACCGTACGGCCGCCCAGGGGCTCCGATAGTCGTACCGGTGCTTGGCGAAGCCGGGCACGGAGAGGTACTTGGCCCGGTAGTCGGCGTCGGCGAGATAGTCGTAGACCCCGCTGGTGTGGTTGAGGAGCTGGCGGACGGTGATCTTCCGGCCGTCGTGGCCATGGCCCTGTACGGCGCCCGGCAGCCATTTCTCGACGGTGTCGTCCAGGTCGAGCTTGCCCTCGGCCTCCATCTGGAGCAGGACCGTGGCGACGAAGGTCTTGGTGATGGAGGCGATCCGGTACCGGTCGTTCTCGCCCCGCTTCTTGCCGGTGCGCAGATTCCCGGTGCCCGTGGCGTGCTTCCACACCCCGTTCGCGTCGGTGGCGGTGGCGGTGACTCCCGGGTGGCCGTTCGCGACGATGCTCGCCAGGGCGGTCCGGGTGGCGGCGCGGTCGGTGGCGTTTGTCGTACCGGCGCCGGTGCTGCTTCCGCTTGTCGTACCGGTGGTGGCGGGTCCGGCCTGGGCGGGGGCGGCGGCCAGGGCGGTGGCCGCGAGTGCTCCGGTGACGAGGGCGATCGCGGCCGTACGGCGTCTTCTGGCGATGGTCGTGGTCATGATCGGTCGGTTTCCTTCCGTACAGGGCACGGCCGGTCCCCCGCACCGGCCGTGCCCGCTGTTGTCGGTCTGTCTGTCGGTACTGCCAGTGGTGCCGGTATGACCGGAGATTCCGGTCTACCGGGCCGGTGGCGGCCCCGGGTCGATCCCGCAGAACTCGGCGTCGGCCACCCGGCGGAAGCTCTGCCGGGTCAAGGACCAGTCGCCGTTGAGGTTGAGCGCCACCCGGTGGCGGCCGTCCTCGGTGGTCATCGCGTAGGAGAGGGAGCCGGGACCGATCCCGCCGTGGCCCCAGACGGTGGCCCCGCAGCTCGTCGGGACCTTCTGGAGGCCGAGCCCGTAGCCGCCGGGTGTGGTGGTCCGCATCGCCGCGAGCTGCCGGGGCGGCAGTAGTTCGCCGCCCAGCAGCGCGCCCGTGAACCGGTTGAGATCGGCCGCGGTGGAGACCAGGTCGCCGGTGGCCCAGCCCGGGGACGCGTTCAGCTCGGTGACGTCGTACACCTTGGTGGTGTTCGGGTCGGGCGAGAGCTTGGAGTACGCCCGGCCGCTCGGCTTCGGCAGCCGTACCGAGTCCCCCGGGTGGTAGGTGTGGCGCAGCTTCAGCGGCTTGATGATCCGCTTCCGGACCTGGTGTTCATACGTCGTACCGGTCGCCTTCTCGATGATCAGACCGGCCAGGACGTAACCGGTGTTGGAGTAGCGGTAGCCGGTGCCCGGCTCGAAGTACGGCGGATGCGCCATGGCGATCTTGACGAGTTCGGCGGGGCGGACGGAGTCGTAGCGGGTCTCCAGGAAGCCTTCGTGGACATAGGCCCGCTGGAAGTCCGGGTCCAGCATGTAGTCGTAGATCCCGGCGGTGTGGTCGAGGAGCCGGCGGACGGTGATGTTCCGGCCGTCGTGGCCGTTGCCCCGGACCACGCCCGGCAGCCACTTCTCGACCGTGTCGTCCAGACCGAGCCTGCCCTCCGCTTCCAGTTGGAGCAGGACCGTGGCGGTGAAGGTCTTGGTGACGGAGGCGATCCGGAAGTGGTCGTCCTTGCCGCGGTCCCGGCCGGTGCGCAGATCGCCTGCGCCCGCCGCGCTCTTCCACACCCCGTTCGCGTCCGTCGCCGTGACGGTGACCCCGGGCACGCCCTCCGCGACCAGCAGTTCGATCGCCCGCTGGGTGGCCGAACGCGCGCCCTTACGGTCGCCGTGTTCGCCGTGTCCGCCGTGTCCGCCGTGTCCGCCGTGGTCACCGGCCCGGGCCGGGGCGGCGGCCAGCGTCCCCGCCGCCACCGCCCCGGTGATCAGAGCGACGGCCGTTCTCCGGCCGGTGGTCCTGATCATCGGCATCGGGTCAGCCTCGCCCGCCGAGGACCGCGTCGGCACCGGCCCCGGACGACTTCCGGGCCGCCGGGGCGCCCGGCCCCGGTGCCGTACCGCAGAACTCGGCGTCGACCACCCGGGCGTAGGCTTCCGGGGTCGCCCCGAATTCACTGTTGGCGTTGAACGCCAGCTGATGGCGGCCGTCTTCGGTGGTCACCGCGTCGGAGATGCTGCCGGGGCCGCCGCCGCCGTGGCCCCAGAGGGTCTTGCCGCAGCTCGTGCCCGTCTTGTAGAGCCCCAGCCCGTACCCCTCGGGGGTGGTCGTCTTCATCGCCTTCAACTGCTTCGGCGACAGCAGGTCGCCCCGCATCAGGGCCTTGTAGAAGCGGTTCAGATCGGCGGCGCTGGAGATGATGTCGCCGTCGGCCCAGCCCTGGGAGCCGTTCACCACCGTGACGTCGTACACCTTGGTGGCGTTCGGGTCGGGCGAGAGCTTGGAGTACGCCCGGCTGCTCGGCTGCGGCATAAAGGGTGAGTTGCCCGGGTTGTGGGTCTCTCGGAGCTTCAGCGGGTTGATGATCCGCTTCCGGACCTGGTGCTCATACGTCGTACCGGTCGCCTTCTCGATGATCAGACCGGCGAGGACGTATCCGGTGTTGGAGTAGCGGTGCTCGGCGCCCGGCTGGAAGTTCGGCGGATGCGCCATGGCGACCGCGATGTGGTACGCCGGGGGCACGGTGTCGTAGCGGTGCTTCAGAAAGCCCTCGAAGAAGTACTTCCGCTGGTACTCGGGATCGGCGGTGTAGTTGTAGATCCCGCTGGTGTGGTTGAGGAGCTGGCGGACGGTGATGTTCCGGCCGTCGTGGCCGTTGCCCCGGACCACGCCCGGCAGCCACTTCTCGACCGTGTCGTCCAGATCGAGCCTGCCCTCGTCCTCCAGCTGGAGCAGGACGGTCGCGACGAAGGTCTTGGTGATGGACGCGACCCGGAACCGGTCGCTCTCGCCGCGCTTCTTCCCGGTCCGCAGATCGCCGACGCCCGCCGCGCTCTTCCACACCCCGTTCGCGTCCGTCGCCGTGACGGTGACCCCGGGCACGCCCTCCGCCACCATCGCCTCGATCGCCCGCTGGGTGGCCGAATGTGCACCCTTGCGGTCGGCGCGCTCACCGGCCTGGGCCGGGGCGGCGGCCAGTGTGCCCACCGCCACCGCGCCCGCGATCAGCGCCGCCGCCCCCGTACGGGCCGCCCGCCGCCGCGACCGTGTCGCCCCGGTCTCCGTGGTCGCAGTGTTCCCTGTGGCCCCTGTGGTTTCCGCCCCGGTCACCGTCACCGTCATCCGCGCGCTCCCTGCTGGTGTGGCCGCCGATCGGCCATCGGGGGAAATGACCACACAAGGGGCGCCGATGGTTGATTGGAGAACCACGATGGCCGAGTTGTGACCCGTAGCCCTCTGTCCAGCTACGCGCGTTGACCCTAGGCTGCCGGGGCGGCCAAGCCGTTGAGCCGTGCCGATCGAGGGGAATCCGAGGGAAAGATGTCAGCCACTCCACAGGAGCCGGGAATCCGCGTCCCCGGCAGACCGGACCGGGCCCGCCGGAGCCGTCGTACGCGCCGGGCGCTCGGTGCCGTCGCCGGACTCGCCACCGTGGGCGCCCTGCTCGCCGCGCTGCCCGCGGGCACGGCGGGCGCCCATGAGCGCGACCGCGACGACAAGGGCGGCAAGGGCCACGGCCACGGCCGTACGGTCGACGTCCAGTTGCTCTCCTTCAACGACATCCACGGCAACCTCCAGCCCCCCTCGGGCTCCGGTGGCCGGGTGACCCACACCAACCCCGACGGCACCACCCGCACCATCGACGCGGGCGGTGTCGAATATCTGGCCACCCATCTGCGGGAGGCCCGCAAGGGCGAGAAGTACACCGTCACCGCCGCCGCCGGTGACCTGATCGGCGCCACCCCGATGCTCTCCGGGCTCTTCCACGACGAGCCCACCATCGAGGCGCTGAACGGGCTCGACCTCGATGTCTCCTCGGTCGGCAACCACGAGTTCGACGAGGGCGCCAAGGAGCTGGCCCGGATCCAGAACGGCGGCTGCCACCCCACCGCCGGCTGCTTCCAGCCCGGCCGGGAGTTCGAAGGCGCGGAGTTCCCCTATCTGACCGCCAACGTCACCCATGAGAAGTCGGGCCGGCCGCTGCTGGACCCGTACTACATCTGGGAGCACAAGGGTGTGAAGATCGGCTTCATCGGGGTCACCCTCGAAGGGACCCCCGACATCGTCAACGCCGAGGGCATCAAGGGCCTGAAGTTCGGCGACGAGATCGAGGCCATCAACAAGTACGCGAAGGTGCTGGAGCGCAAGGGCGTCAAGTCCATCGTCGCCCTGCTGCACGAGGGCGGCTTCCCGGCCTCCAACTCGTACAACTACAACTGCGACAGCCCCGGCCCCGGCGACGGCATCTCCGGCCCGATCACGGACATCGCGAAGAAGGTCAGCCCGCAGGTCGACGCGCTGGTCACCGGGCACACCCACCAGGCGTACGCCTGCACCATCCCGGACCCGGCGGGCAAGCCGCGCACGGTGACGTCGGCGGCGTCGGCGGGACGGCTCTACACCGAGACGACCCTCACCTACGACCGGCGGACCAAGGACATCGTCCGGACCTCGGTCGACGCCACCAACCACGTCGTCACCCGCGACGTGCCCAAGGCCCCGGACATGACCCGGCTGATCGACCGCTGGAACGCGCTGGCCGCGCCGATCGCCAACCGGCCGGTCGCGCACATCGGGTCGGACATCGACAACCCGCTGAACGCGGAGGAGCGCCCCCTCGGCAATCTGATCGCGGACGCCCAGCTCGCGGCCCTCTCCCCGGCCGACAAGGGCGGCGCCCAGCTCGCCCTGATGAACCCCGGCGGCATCCGGGCACCCCTGGTCCACAAGGCGTCCGGTGCCGAGGGCGACGGGGTGGTGACCTATGGCGAGGCGTTCACCGTCCAGCCCTTCACCAATATGATGAATGTGGTCGATCTGACCGGCGCCCAGCTGATTACCGCACTGCGCCAGCAGGTCAGCGGCTCCAACCAGGCGGCCCCCAAGATCCTCCAGGTCTCCAAGGGCTTCACCTACACCCTGGATCTGACCAAGGCGGGCGCGGACCGGATCGTCGCCGACTCCGTCCGGCTGAACGGTGAGCCGATCGACCCGGCGAAGACCTACCGGGTCGCGATGAACGAGTTCCTGACCGGCGGCGGCGACGGCTTCGCGGTCTTCAAGGAGCACAAGAACAAGCTGGTCGGCGCGTCCGACCTGGATGTCTTCATCGGGTATCTGACGGCCAACGGCACCCCGTCGGCCCCGCTGGCACCCCCGGCGACGGGCCGGATCACCATAGTCCGGTGATCGGCGGCTCCCGCTGCTGAACGACCGCTCCTGATCGACCGCTACGGCCCCGGGCACTCGCCCGGGGCCGTACGCGTGCCCCGGGCCGGTTCGGGTCGGGCCCGGGGCGGGGTGGGTCGGTTCGGGGTGGCGCGTGACAAGTACTTGTGCCGGGCCCGGTGGATCCGGCGGTCTCAGGCCGGGCCGTCGGGCCCGTGCGGGTCGTGGGTGATGAGATCCCCCGGCTGGCAGCCGAGGACGTCGCAGATCCTCGACAGGGTGGAGAACCGTACGGCCTTGGCCCGGCCGTTCTTCAGTACCGAGAGATTGACGACGGTGATACCGACCCGCTCGGAGAGTTCGGTGAGGGTCATACCGCGTTCGGCGAGGACCCGGTCGAGATGGATCCGGATCGCATGGGGCTCGTCTTCCGCCATCAGATGGTCCCTTCGAGGTCCTCTCGCATCCGGACGCCCTCCTGGGTGACCTTGCCCATGACCACCGCGGCGAGCCCGGCGAGCGTCAGCACCATCGGCCCGGAGAACTCGGGCCCGGAGTCCACGATCGGCGCCATGCTGTGGACCAGCCAGGAGTGCGACCAGCCGTCGACGAGACCCGTCAGCGGCGTCCCCACGGTAACCAGCCAGCCGAGGGCGGTCAGCCCGTTCGCGGCCCTGGCGGTGAACGGCCCCTCCGTCGCCACGATCTTGAGCAGCCGGGAGAAGAACAGCAGGGCGATCGCGCCGAACAGCAGCCAGGGGACGGTACTGCCGAGATCGGCGGCGCGCTGGGCCAGTGCGGGCGCCTCCTGGCAGAGCCGGGCGGCGCTCCCCCCGGCCTCCACGCCGGGATTGACCGGCAGTTCGTCGGCGAGGGTGAAGTTCTGCCAGAAGCCGGTCCCGACGCAGACGTCGCCGTTGTCGCCGAGCCGGGTGAGCGACTTGCCGGTGAAGACGAGCCCGCAGAACACCGCCAGGGCCAGGGTCGCCGAGGACAGGGCCTTGGTGAGTCGGGTATTCATCGCAACGCCTCCATGGTCATCACACTCAGCACCGAGCACCTATCGATTCTCGATATGCAGACTCTAGCTCGGCATATCGATAATCGACAAGTCATCGGCGACGGGTGATGGCATGTGTGCGATGAGTGACGGCGGTTGGGCGGGATGGGGATCTCCGGGGCCTACGGGAGGCGTGCCGGACCTTCCCCCGGCCCCGGCCGCCCCGCCCGGAGCCGTACGCGTACCCGGGACGGGGCCACGGGGCCGGGGGAAGGGGCCGCCCATGGGCCCGTTCCAGGCATTCGGCGCCACGGGTGCCTGCCGCGCACTAGCATGGCGAATCGCCGCCGGGGGACAGGAGCGTCGCGGATGCGTAAGGCCGGAAACCTCTTACTCGGCATGGCCGTTCTGAGCCTCGCGGTCACGGGATGCGCCTCGGACGACGGGAAGTCCGCGTCGGACGAGCGGCCGGAAGCGCCGTGTACGAACTCGCTGTGCGAGTCCTACGAAGCGGGCTACGCGGTCGGCGAGAAGGCGCTCGGGGAGAGTGCGGAGGTTACGCTCTCGCCCGCCCAGCGGGACCGGCTGCCCCGGTACGACGGTTCCCGGGACAGCGCGTTCGCGGCGGACGGTGCCGTCGCCGACATCTTCTGCGAGCGGGCGGCCGACGACTACACGGACACCGACGCCGTGACCACCGACATCCCGGAGCACGAGGAAGCCTTCACCACCGGCTGCACGGACGGTGGCGCTCCGTTCCTCAGCGGCAAACCGAACCGGTTCCACTACGAGCGGCCCCCGGCCGGATAGCCGCGCGCCGGGCCCGCCCGGGCCGACGGCGAGAGCCGCGCCCGGTACTACCCGGCGCCGGGCGTCTCCGACGGGGGTGGGGAGGCAGCGCCCGGGAGGCGGAGCACTGCCGAAGTGCCGCCGCCCGGGGCCGGTTCCAGGCGGATGTCGCCGCCTGCCGCCGCGACCGTACGGGCCACGATCGACAGGCCGAGGCCCGAGCCCGGCAGTGCCCGTGCCGACGGGGAGCGCCAGAAGCGTTCGAAGACGTAGGGGAGTTCGTCCGCCGGGATCCCGGGGCCGTGGTCGCGGACCGTCAGCCGGCCGTCCCGCAGGACGATCGCGACCTCCGCGCCCGGCGGCGAGAACTTCACCGCGTTGTCCATGACGTTGACCAGCGCCCGCTCCAGCGCCGCCGGTTCCGCCCGGACGTACCAGGGCGCGAGATCGGCGGTGAAGGTGAGCTCGGGGCCGCGCAGCCGGGCCCGGTCGAGGGCGGTGGCGGCGATCTCGTGCAGGGCGACGACCCGGGCCGGGCCGCCGTCGCCGTTCGGCACGTCCGGCCGGGACAGCTCCTGGAGGTCCCCGATCAGCGCCGCCAACTCCTTCATCTGCGCCTGCACACTGGCGATCAGCGCCCGGCGGTCCTCCGGCGGGATCGCCCGCCCGGTCCGCTCGCTTCTGGCCAGCAGATCGATATTGGTCCGCAGCGACGTCAGCGGGGTACGCAGCTCATGGCCCGCGTCGGCGATCAGCCGCGCCTGCCGGTCCCGGGACGACGCCAGGGCCTCGGTCATCGCGTTGAAGGACCGGGAGAGCCGGGCGATCTCGTCGTCGCCGTCGGCGGGGATCCGTACCGTCAGATCCTCCGTACGGGCCACGTGCTCGACCGCGTCCGTCAGCCGGTCCACGGGCTGGAGCCCGGTCCGCGCCACCCACAGCCCGGCCGCGCCCGCGCCCAGCACACCGAGCCCGGCGAGCCCGGTGAGCAGCAGCGCCAGCCGGTTCAGCGACGCGTCGATCTCGTCCAGCGGGCGGGAGACGGAGACCGCGATGTCGCCGGTGGCCAGCTTCATCGCCGTGGTGTGCGTCCGGACCTCGCGGCCGGAGTCCGTGACCCCGCTGTGCAGCGCGCTGTCCAGCCGCCCGTCGGCCACTCCGATGTCGAGCTTGGTGACCTTCACCGGCTGGCTGTAGTCGGTGACGCAGCGGGAGCCGTCGGGGGCGACGATCTGGGTGTACGCGAACGACTCCTGGTCCTCGTCCACGGGGACCGGCTCGGCGGTGACCGCGCACTTCTTCAGGGCCTCGACCACCAGCTTCTGCGGCGCCCTGGTGTTCTCCAGGGACCGGTCCAGTTCGGCGTTGAGCTGGGCCCGGGTCAGGACCCAGGAGACGACGGCGACGGCCGCGACGGCGACCGCCACGGCGACCGCGACGAGCAGGGCCAGCCGGGAACGCAGGGGGAGGCGGCGGAACCGCCGGACCAGGCCGGGCCGGGCCCGCCCGCCGGGTACGGAGGGTCCGCCGGGCGGTGGCGCGGCAGGTGCCGCGGGCGGTTGCGCGGGCGGTACGGGCGGCGGCCCCGAGTAGCTCACCCCTCGCCTCCGGGCGCCCGCAGTACGTACCCCACGCCCCGTACGGTGTGCACGATCCGGGGCTCCCCGCCCGCCTCCGTCTTCCGCCGCAGATACATCACATAGACATCCAGGGAATTGGAGCTGGGCTCGAAGTCGAAGCCCCAGACCGACTTGAGGATCTGCTCCCGGGTCAGTACCTGCCGGGGATGCGTCAGCAACAGTTCGAGCAGGGTGAACTCGGTCCTGGTCAGCTCCACCGGCCGGTCGGCGCGGTACACCTCGCGGGTGGCCGGGTTCATCGTCAGATCGCCGAAGCGCAGGACGTCCCCCGGCTCCCCGGACCCGGTGGCGTCGCCGGGCGCGGGCGCGGGGGCGGCGTACGAGCTGCGCCGCAGCAGGGCCCTGATCCGGGCGAACAGCTCGTCCAGCTCGAACGGCTTCACCAGATAGTCGTCGGCGCCCGCGTCGAGCCCGGTGACCCGGTCGCCCACGGTGTCCCGGGCGGTGAGCATCAGGATGGGCACGGTGGAGCCGCCCGCGCGGATCCGGCGGGCGGCGGTCAGCCCGTCCATCCGGGGCATCTGGATATCGAGCACGATCAGATCCGGCCGGTACTCCGCCGTCTTCGCGAGCGCGTCGAGGCCGTCCACGGCGACCTCGGTCCCGTACCCCTCGAAGGCGAGGCTCCGCTGAAGGGCCTCGCGGACGGCGGGCTCGTCGTCCACGATCAGTACGCGTTCGGTGGTGTCGCGGTCGGTGTCGCGGTCACGGTCGCGGCTCTCGGTCATACCGTCAGCGTCGCACGGCCCGGCGGACACCCCGGGACCGGGCGCGCGGGCGCCCCCGAGGGCCCCGGCCCCGGACCCGTCGTGTCCCGGCCCGGGTACGGCCGGCCCGTCAGGCACCGGCGCGCAGCTCGGCGAGGGTGCTCTTCACCGTGTCGACGGGGATCGCGAAGCCGAGCCCGACGCTGCCCGCCGCCGCCGACCCGCTCGCGGCGCTCGGCGCGTACATCGCCGAGTTGATGCCGATGATCCGCCCGTTCATGTCGATCAGCGCGCCGCCGGAGTTGCCGGGGTTGAGGGACGCGTCCGTCTGGATCGCCTTGTACGTGGTCGTGGCGCCGCCGGTCTCCCCGTTGAACTGCCGCCCGCCGAACTCGAAGGGCCAGCCGCGCTCCTGCTGCCGGGGCTGCTCCTGGTCCTTGGCGACGGTCACGTCCCGGTCGAGCGCTGAGACGATACCGCTGGTCACCGTGCCGGTCAGGCCCTCGGGGGAGCCGATGGCGACGACCTCGTCCCCGACTCGTACCGCATCGGAATCGCCCAGCTGAGCCGCCTTGAGGCCGCTCGCGCCCCGCGCCTTGATCAGGGCGAGGTCCTTCTCGGGGGCGGTGCCGACGACATCGGCGAGATAGGTCTTGCCGCCGTCGAGCCGGACCCGGACGGTGTCCGCGCCGCCGAGTACGTGGTTGTTGGTGACGATCTCCCCGTCCGGCGTGATAATCACACCGGAGCCGGTGGAGTTCCCGCCTCCGCCGTTCGCGGTGATCTCCACGATGCTCGGCGACACGGCCTCCGCGACCCCGGCGACGGTCCCGGTGGAGACCGAGGAGATCCCGGTCCCGGCGACCGAGCCGGACCGCCCGGCCGTCGCCCGGTCCCCGGTGGTCCGGTCCACCAGCGCCGACACTCCGCCGCCGACGGCCGCCGCCGCGATCGCCACGGCGACCATCAGCGCGACGGGCCGCCGCGCCCGGGGCCGCGCATGCGACTGCGGCTGCGACTGCTGGTCCGGCCGGGACCGGGACTCCTGCTGCCACTGCGGGGGCGCGGCGGGCGGCGCGGGCCAGGCGGACGGGGGAGCGTCGGTGCGGTGGCGGTAGTCGTCGGTCATGTCATCGACTCTCCCCGCCGAGTCTGAGAAGGATCTGAGGGCTCGGTGAGAACGGGAGCAGAGTTCCGTATGCCCGGTATAAGGAACGACGGCGGTACGGGGGCGCCGGGCCCGGGCCCGTACGGTTCCGGGGCCGGGCTCTTACGGCTCCGGGCCCGCGACCGCCGTCAGCCAGTCGGCGCCGTCAGCCCGCCGGTGCCGTCAGGCCGCCGGAACGCGGGCCAGCGCGCGGTGCTCCGTCGGCCGGAGCCCCATCGTCCGTTTGAAGGCGACACTGAGCGCGTACGCGTTGGCGTAGCCGACCCGGTGCGAGACCGCGTCGACCGTCGCGTCCGTCGTGGCCAGCAGATCCGCCGCCCAGCAGATCCGCCACTCGGTCAGATAGGCCATCGGCGACTGCCCCACGAGATCCGTGAACCGCCGGGCGAACCTGGCCCGGGACGCCCCCGCCTCCGCGGCCAGCGCCCCGACCGTCCACGGCCGGGCCGGATCGCCGTGGATCAGCTTCAGGGCCCGGCCCACCACGGGATCGGCGTGCGCGCTGTACCAGGCCGGAGCATGGGCGCCGGGGAGTTCGAACCACTCCCGCAGCGACGACACCAGCAGCAGATCCAGCAGCCGGTCCAGGACCGCCTGCTGCCCCGGGACGTCCCGGGCGATCTCCTTCTCGATCATCATCAGGGTGGGGCAGTCGTCCGGCCCGGACGGAACCAGGGCGATCCGGGGCAGCGCGCCGAGCACCCGCCGGGAGACGCTGCCACCGGCCTGGTAGGAGCCCTTGAGCAGGACCGCGCCGGGGTCGTCGAGGGACCGGCCGGAGCCGTCGGGGCCGCCGCCGAGGGGGTCCGAGCCGCACCACGGCAGATCGCCGAGGACCAGCGCGCCCTCCGGGGTCGTACACCGGTCGTCCCCGTGGACGAGCGCCTGCGGCGGGGTGCCGGGGGAGTCGGCGACGGTGTACGGCTCCGGGCCGGTCACGATCGCGATGTCGCCGCGCCGCAGCGGTACGGGGTCGCCGTCGTCGGGCACGATCCACGCGTCGCCGACGAGGGCACTGAGGACCGAGACCGGGGCACGGTCCAGGAACCGCAGCCCCCACGGCGGATCGAGTACGGACTGGTTGAAGATCGCGCCCCGGGGCCGGACTCCGTGCAGCAGGCTCGACAAGGCGTCATCCATGGCATCAGATCGTACGGTCGGCTGCGGCTGCGGCTGCGGCTGCCGTGGCGGTAGCGGTCGCCGGGTGGCCGTATCCGGACCTTCCCCGGACCGTCCGCTTCTGGCTAGCCTCGGCCGGGACGGCGGATGGACCGTCCGCGCGTCGTTTCCCACGGAGACAGAGCACGCAGAGGACAGGGGGAATCCATGCCCGCATATGTCATCGCCACCATCGATGTGGACGACGAGGCGGCCGCCATGGCGTACGCGCCGGTGGCGGCGGAGTCCGTCATCCGCCACGGCGGACGCTATCTCGTCGCGACACCCGTACCCGAGCCCGTCGAGGGGAGCTGGGAGTCCGGACGGCTGGTGGTGATCGAGTTCCCGGACCTGGAGCGGATCCACACCTGGTACGACTCGCCGGAGTACCGGCGGGCCCGGGAGATCCGGGAGGGCGGGGTCCGGCTGGGGCTGCTGTTCGTGGAGGGCTCCCCGCCGGAGGGATTCCAGCCACCGGCCGAGTAGTCGGGAAAGGTCCTCGCGGGACGGCCCCGGGCGAGACGATCGGACATCGAACCGAGAGGACCAACCATCGACCGTCCCCTTCCGGGCCGGTGTACTGGCGGACATGACGACATCTGCGACATCCGCATCCGCTGTGACCTCAACCTCCGTACTCGTACTCGGCGGCACCGGGAAGACCGGCCGCCGGGTCGCCGACGAACTCCGGCGGCGGGGCCGTACCGCCGTGGTCGCGTCCCGGTCCGGGGGCGCTGAGGGCCGCCCCGGTACGGACCACCTCCGTACGGTCCGCTTCGACTGGGCCGACCCCTCGACCTGGGAATCCGGCCTCGACGGCGTCGACGCGGTCTACGTCGTCGACTCCCAGGGCCCGGACGCCCCCGCCGAAGTCCGCTCCTTCGTGGAACTGGCCGCGCGGTCCGGCGTACGGCGACTCGTCCTGCTGTCCGCCCGGGTCTGGGGCGAACTGGACATGCCGGGTGCCCTGGACACCGAGAACGCGGTCCGCGAGGCCGCCGAAGGCACCGGGCTCACCTGGACGATCCTGCGCCCCACCTGGTTCTCGCAGAACTTCACCGAGCTCGAATTCTTCGTGACCCCGCTACGCGACGGTGAACTGCGGCTCCCCACCGGCGACGGCCGGGAATCGTTCCTCGACCTCGACGACCTCGCGGAGGTGGCGGCCGTCGCGCTCACGGAGGACGGACACGCGGGCCGTACGTACACCCTGTCCGGGCCGAAGGCACTCGGCTTCGGGGAGGCCGTCGCGGAACTCGCCGCCGCGACGGGGCGCCGGATGCGGTTCGTCCCCGTCACGGAAGACGAGTTCCGGGCCGAACTGACGGCGGGGGACGTGGAGGCGCCGCCGGAAGGAGCCGACATCTACCTCACCCTCTTCCGGCACATCCGCGAGGAGCGGGGGGCGGCGCCGGTGGACGGCGTCCGCGAGGTGCTGGGCCGGGAGCCGAGGGACTTCTCCGGCTACGTCGCGTCGGTGGCCCCCGCGCACCCGGTGGCCCGCGGCGCCCACGACGCGCACGTCTGAAGCTGCCGCCTCTTCCGGGGCCGGTTGCGCCGCTGATCCCTTCCCTGTGCGGCCCGCGCCATCCGCCCAGCCGGGCGGGCGTCGTACGGCGGCGGCGCGCGATCGTGGGTTTGTCGCGCAGTTCCCCGCGCCCCTGAATGCTCTTCCCGGCGCCGCCCTTGAAAGAGTGGGACCGCCTCTCCGCGAGGGCCGTCAGGAGGGCAACCTAGGGGCGCGGGGAACCGCGTGACAAGCCACCCACGGTCCGCAGGCCGGGGAGAACCTGCGGGCGCCGGGCGCGGCCCGGGTAGTTCCGGGCGGCGCCCCGGAGGGCCGAGGCGCCGGGGTCCCCCATCGCCGAAGGCATAGGGGGCGGAACTGCGCGAACAGCCACCGGCGGTCCGCGGGCCGCCGACAACGCGCGGTCGCCGGGCGCGGCCCGGCACCCCCGAAGCTCAGGCGCAGCCGCAGGAGCGGCGGATGACCAGGCCCGAGGGGAACTGGCGGACCCGGTCGCGGCGCGAGCCCGGGACCCGGAGGCTGTCGTCCAGGACCAGATCCACCGCCGCCCGCGCCATCGCGGGCCGGTCCGACGAGACCGTCGTCAGCGGCGGATCCGTCAGATGTGCCTCTTTGACGTCGTCGAAGCCCGCGACCGCCAGCTCTCCGGGGACGTCGATCCGGAGTTCGCGGGCGGCCCGCAGGACCCCGATCGCCTGGTCGTCGGTCGAGCAGAAGATCGCGGGGGGCCGGTCGGGGCCCGAGAGCAGTTTGAGGGCGATCTGGTAGGCGTCGTACCGGTTGAAGGGGGCCTGGAAGAGGCGGCCCTCCACGTCCCGGCCGGATTCCAGCATGGCCCGGCGCCAGCCTTCGACGTGGTCGGTGACGGGGTCGCCGACGGGCGGTGTGGTGTCGGGGCCGCCGAGGCAGGCGACGTAGGCGTGGCCGTGTTCCAGCAGATGCCGGGTGGCGAGTTGCGCGCCGCCGATGTCGTCGGTGACGACCGCGACGTCGTCGATCGCCTCGGGGCGTTCGTGGAGCAGGACGACCCGCGCCTCCCACGCCTCGATCTCGGCCGCCGCGCTCTCCGTCAGGCCCTGGCTGACCAGGATGAGTCCGGAGACCCGCATGCCGAGGAAGGCCCGCAGGTAGTGGACCTCGCGTTCGCGGCGGTAGTCCGAGTTGCCGACGAGGACCATTTTCCCGCGTTCCGCCGCGGCCTGTTCGACGGCGTGCGCCATCTCCGCGAAGAACGGCTGCCGGGCGTCGGGGACCACCATTCCTATGAGGTCGGTCCGGCGGGAGGCCATGGCCTGGGCGACCCGGTCGGGCCGGTAGCCCAGTTCCTTGATCGCGGCGAGAACCCGCTCGCGGGTGGCCGGTGCGACCGGCCGGGGTCCGTTGTTGATGACGTAGCTGACGACGGCGGTCGATGTCCCCGCCAGTCGCGCAACGTCGTCCCGCGTCACCTTGGCCACGCGCCGCAGTCTACGCGGGGTGACCCGCTTCCGGGCAGGTCGTTCGCGTTATCTCACAACGTGGAGCGGAGGGTTGCGGGGAGGGCTCCGGGGAGCCTCACGGTTACTCTCCGGTACCGGTACCGGAGAGCGTGCGGGGGGTCCGCCGGCGGTACGGCCCGGGGCCGCCGGGGAGAGCCCCGCCGCGTCACTCCGCCTTCGCGACCGTGCCCGGCCCCGTACGCGATCCCGCGCGCGCCGTCACTCGCTCCGGCCGCTCCGCCGCCTTCTCCGCCGCCGCCTTGTCGGGCGACTTCTCCGGCGTGACGAACCGGTATCCCACGTTCCGTACGGTTCCGATCAGCGACTCGTGCTCCGGGCCCAGCTTCGCCCGCAGCCGTCGTACATGGACGTCCACCGTCCGCGTACCGCCGAAGTAGTCGTACCCCCAGACCTCCTGGAGGAGCTGGGCCCGGGTGAAGACCCGGCCCGGGTGCTGGGCCAGATACTTCAGCAGCTCGAACTCCTTGAAGGTCAGATCGAGGACCCGGCCCTTCAGCTTGGCGCTGTACGTCGCCTCGTCCACCGACAGATCACCGTTGCGGATCTCCATGGGGGAGTCGTCGAGCCCGATCTGGCGGCGGCCGGTCGCCAGCCGCAGCCGGGCCTCGACCTCCGCCGGGCCGGCCGTGTCGAGCAGGACGTCGTCCACGCCCCAGTCCGCCGTGACGGCCGCCAGGCCGCCCTCGGTGACCACCAGGATCAGCGGGGCGCCGAGCCCCGTGGACCGCAGCAGCTGGCAGAGCGACCGCACCTGCGGCAGATCGCGCCGGCCGTCGACCAGGATCACGTCCGCGCCCGGGGTGTCGACCAGGGCCGGTCCCTCGGCCGGGGCCACCCGCACGTTGTGCAGCAGCAGCCCGAGGGCGGGCAGGACCTCGGTGGACGGCTGGAGGGCGTTGGTCAGCAGCAGCAAGGAACTCATCGCCGCTCACCCGCTCCCCGGTCCGTCCCGTTCGTACAGCTGTCGTGCACGGTTCGCTCGCCCATGTCGTCGGTTCCTCCTCGGTCCCTGCGAGGACGTGGTTTCGTGCGGCTCCGGCGGCCCCGCCGGTTCACCTGCCTGTAACAACAGGCCGAAAACGCAAAAGGACCCGGGGGCTGCGTCGCCCGGATCCTCGTTCCCAGGAGAATAGCCCACATGCGTTCCGAGCCGGAGGGCCGATCTCACCCAGTGGATGTCGACCCGATCACGTCCGGAGTCCGGCGCGCCCTGCTCCGAACCTCCGATGATGTCCGTATTGAGGCCATTTATCAACCGGGTCGTGGGACGCGGGCGGGCCGGGAGACGGGACGTACGCCCGCGATCGTCGTGGCCCACGGTTTCACCGGCTCGGCCGACCGGCCCGCCGTCCGCCGGGCCGCCGCCGCGTTCGCCGCCCACGCGGCCGTCGTGACCTTCTCCTTCCGAGGTCACGGCCGGTCCGGCGGCCGTTCCACGGTCGGCGACCGGGAGGTCCTGGACCTCGCGGCGGCCGTCGAATGGGCCCGCGCCCTGGGCCATCACCGGGTCGCCACCGTCGGCTTCTCCATGGGCGGCTCCGTCGCGCTCCGGCACGCGGCTCTCTACTCCGCCGCACGCGGGGGGCGTACGGAAGCACGGACCGATGCCGTCGCGTCCGTAAGCGCCCCCGCGCGCTGGTACTACCGGGGTACGCCGCAGATGCGCCGGGTCCACTGGGTGATCTCGCGCCCCCTCGGCCGGGCCGTCGGCCGCTACGGCCTGCGGACCCGGATCCAGCGCCGGGAGTGGGACCCCGTCCCCCTCTCGCCGGTCGAGGCGGTCCCGCTGATCGCCCCCACTCCGCTGCTGATCGTGCACGGCGACCGCGATCGGTACTTCCCGCTCGACCACCCCAGGTCGCTCGCCGCCGCCGGACCGGCCGAGCTGTGGCTGGAACCGGGCATGGGCCATGCCGAGAACGCCGCCCCCGGCCCGCTGCTGGAGCGCCTCGCGGACTGGCTGGCGGACCGTGCGGCCCGCTCGGATGGCTCATGATGGAGAACCGCGCGACGCGCGCGCCGGAGGTGGGCGCGCGGCGCGGACGAGGTGTACGCAGAGCCGGCTGAGATGGCAGAGACGGCTGAGGGACGAGTGAGGGACGAGGGGAGCGGCGCATGCCCGCCGGAACCATCCGCTACTGGGCGGCGGCGAAGGCCGCCGCCGGGGTGGCGGAGGAGCCGTACGCGGCCGGGACGCTGGCCGAGGCGCTGGACGCGGTCCGCGAGCGCCACCCGGGCGAGCTGTCGCGGGTGCTGAAGCGCTGCTCGTTCCTCGTCGACGGCGACCCCGTCGGCACACGTGACCATGAGACCGTACGGCTTGCGGAGGGCGGCACGGTCGAGGTGCTGCCGCCGTTCGCAGGAGGGTGATCCGGAGAGTATGAGCAGCGATCAGCACTACCCGTACGATCCGCAGGATCCGCACCGGCGGCGTGAGCCGGAGGAGGCGCCCTCCTACGGATATCCGCAGCCCGCGCAGCCGCAGCAGCCCGCGCAGACCTGGCAGGGCGACACCTGGGACACCCAGTACCAGCCGGGCCTGCCCCCGGCCGTACCGTCCGGGGCGGGCCCGGCGGAGCAGACGGCGTATCTGCCGCCGGTGCCGGGTGCCGGTCCGAACGGGCCGATTACGGGTCCGGGTCCGGTCCAGGGCTACGGCCCCGGGGCCACCGGAGGCGGTGTGCCCGGTTTCGGTACGGGCCCCGCCGAGGAGACGGCCTACCTGCCCCCCGTACCGCCTGCGGGCCCGGCACCCTCCTACGGCTATCCGCAGACACCGCCGTCCGCTGCGGCGGAGACGGCGTATCTGCCGCCCGTGCCCGCCGACCCCGGCTCCGGTTACGGCGCCCCCGGTGGTCCCGGCGGTCCCGGGTCGGCCGCCGAGCAGACGGCCTATCTGCCGCCGGTACCCGGCGGTCCGGGGTACGGGCCCGGTTACGGCGGCCCCGGCGGACCGGGTGCGCCCGGTACGTCTGCCGGGCAGGCGCCGTACGCGTCGCACGGCTCCGGTTTCGGCCCGCCCGGCGGCCCCGGGCCGGCCGCCGAGCAGACGGCCTATCTCCCACCGGTCCCGGGCGGCCCGGTTAACGGTCCTGGTTACGGCACGCCCGGTGGTCCCGGGCCGGCCGCCGAGCAGACGGCGTATCTGCCGCCCGTGCCCGGCGGCCCCGGTGGACCCGGCATGTCCGCCGGACACGGACAGCAGCCGATGCCCGGTGGCCAGGGGTACGCACCCCACCCCGGCGCGCCCGGAACGCCCGGGGCGCCCGCGGGACAGGCGCCGTACGCGCCGCCGACGCCCGGGGGCCAGGCATACGGCTCCGGCCCCGCCGCGCCCGGAGCGCCTGCCGCGCCCGGTGGTCCCGGGTCCGCCGCCGAGCAGACGGCGTATCTGCCGCCCGTGCCCGGCGGCCCCGGTGGACCCGGTATGCCCGCCGGACACGGACAGCAGCCGATGCCCGGTGGCCAGGCGTACGGCTCAGGCCCCGCTCCCGCCTCCGGGCCCACCCCCGCATCCGCACCCACGCCGCCCGGTGGTGGCCGACGGGCCCGGCGCCGGGGCGCGAACCCGCCCGCGACGAACCCGCCCGCGACCCCGCCGGGGAACGCGCCCCCGCACGCCCCCGGGCCGGAAGCCGCCGCCGAACAGACGGCGCTGCTGCGCCCCGTCTCCGGCAACGCGCCCGGTCCCCGGCAGGGCAGCGGCGCGTACCCCCTGCCGCCCGAAGCGCCCGGAGCCGTACCCGCGCCCGGCGCGCGCGCCGCCGACACCTCCGGCTACAGCGCGCCCACCACCACCGGCAACGCCCGGATCACCGACGCCCAGCGGGCCAGGGCCGAAGGCCGGTCGCCGATCATCGCGCCCGGGATCCAGCCCGCCGCGCTCACCGCCGGACTCGGACTGCTGCTCGCCGGAGGCGCCGCCCTCGGCCCGTACGGACTGCTGATCCCGCTCGTACTGCTCCAGGCCGTCACCGCCGCGGGCTGGTTCCGGCTCAACGGGATGTGGCCCGCGCGCCAGGGCATCGCCCTCGCCTTCGCGGGCGGCCTCGTCGCCGACGGCGTACTGCTGGCCGCCGGGCGCGACGACGGGCCCGCCGCGATCCTCGGCACTCTCGGGGCCTGGGTCCTGATCACCGTCGTCCTCCAACTGCGCAGCCACGCCTCCCCGGACGAGCGGATGTACGGCCTGATGGCGACCGTGGCCGCCGCCGCGTTCACCATCGTCGCCACCGGATATCTGGCCGCCGCGCCCGACGCGGTGATCGTCGGCGGGATCGCGGTCGCCGCCGCGACCTTCGTCCGGGCCCTGCCGACGCCGTGGGCCGACCCCGGCGCCCTCGCCGTACTGGCCGCCGCCGGTGCCGGGGCCGCCGCGGGCGCGCTGACCGACTACGGGGTCAAGGCCGTGGTCCTCGGCGCGGCGGCCGGGCTGCTCGCCCTGGTGGGCCTGCGGGTCGCCAGCTACGACTACCCGTCCCGGTTCGTCCACTTCACCGCCGGTGTCGCCCTGCCGCTGGCCCTGGCGGCGCCCGGGGTCTATCTCGTCGGGCGAGTCCTGGCCTGATTTCGCGGTCCGGCGGGAGAGGTGAGCCGTACCACCTCTCCCGCAGGAACCATCCCCCACGGCTGTACGTCGATCACTAACAGGCCCTGATCGTCCGGGCCCGTCAGCCATCAGCCGGTGTCAGCCGGATCATGAGGAGGGGGCACCGGATCATGCGCGCGCTGCGAATATCCCTGATCACGGCGGTCGTCCTCGGCGGTCTGTTCGTCGCCGCCGACCGTATCGCCGTGAACTACGCCGAGTCCGAGGTCGCGGACAAGGTCCGCACCAGCCAGGGACTCTCGAAGACACCCGACGTCTCCATCAACGGCTTCCCCTTCCTGACCCAGGTCGCCGGGAAGAGCCTGGACGAGGTCGAGGTCAGCCTGAAGGGCGTCGAGGCCACCGCCGACGGCCGCCCGGTGAAGATCACCGAGGTCAAGGCGGAGCTGGCCGATGTGAAGTTCGACAGCAACTTCTCGTCCGCCGTCGCGGGTAGGGCCGACGGCTCCGGCCGGGTGACGTACGAGGACCTCACCCGGGCCGCGCCGCAGGGCGCCACCATCGCCTACGCGGGCCCCGAACGGGCCGCGCAGGGACAGGTGAAGGTCGTCGGACCGCTGATGGACCTGCTCAAGGGGTCCGGCGGGTCGAGCGGCGGCAGCGGACTCGGCGACCTGCTCAACCAGGAAGTGACCGTCTACAGCAAGGTCCAGCTGGTGGACGGGAAGACGGTACGGCTCACCGCGGAGAGCCTGCCCGGCGGGATCCCCATCCCCGGGCTGCACGGACTGCTCCGTGACGTACTCGACTACGACCTCACCCTCGAGGGCCTGCCGACACCGCTGAAGCTGGACCAGGTGTCGGCGTCGGAGCAGGGCCTCGACTTCTCGGGCAAGGGCCGCGACGTCTCCTTGATCGGCTAGCCCTGTTTCCCGGCGCCGGGGAGTGGGGCCCGCGCCTGATGCCCTTCCGGGCAACGGTCTCGGGGGGTCAGGCGTCCGGCCCCGGCGGGACGGTCGAGGAGATGAGGCGGGCGAGGTGGGTGCCCGCCAAATGGAGCGGGCGGGCGCCGCGCGCCACTTGGGACGCGAACTCCGCTCCCTCCAGCGTGCTGATCACCGTGCACGCCAGATCGTCCGCCTCGCCGTCCGCGACCCCCGCCGCCCTGAGCTTCGCGGCGACCAGGCCCTGCCACCGTTCGAAGGCCGCGTCGGCCGCCTCGCGGATGTCGGGGAGCCGGCCCGCCGTGCCGAGGGCCGTCGCGGTGACCGGGCAGCCGTCGGCCCAGTCCGAGGCGGCGAGCCCCTCCGCGAGGCTCGTGGTGAGCGCGACGATCGCCGCCGCCGGATCGTCCTCCGCGTCGAGCATCTCGCCGAGGATCTCCGCGAACTCCTCGTCGCCGCGCCGGACCGCCGCCACCGCGAGTTCCTGTTTGCCGCCGGGGAAGAAGTGGTAGACGGAGCCCAGGGTGGCCGCCGCCTCCTGGGAGATCTGCTTGATCGCCGTGGCGTCGTACCCCTGCCGCTGCATCAGCAGGGACGCCGCGCGGATGATCCGCTCCCGTGTCCCGGGCGCCTCCGGCTCCCCGGTCGCGCCGGGAGAGGAGGCCGGGTCCGTCGTCGCGTCGTGCCGAGCCCTGGTCTTCATCCGACCCACAGTACAGGCGCTGGATAGAACGTCCACTACAGCAATCCGGCCCGTCGGCCGCATGGTGAGACGAGCCTGACCGGCGGGCGGACATCGGCCATCGGAGTGGTCGGCGGCGGACCGCCGCCACCTCGGATGACCTTGGCAAATTCCGCATGGCGGACGATCGAGTCTCAATATGCGACACACCGGTGACATCCCGGCCGAGTCGTCCCTACGATCGGACGCATGAAGCAGCGACAGGCGGATCTCACGAAGCGGCGGGCAGTAGACCTGTGCCGCGTCGCCGCCATGCTCTGTCGCGCCGTCTGAGCGGGAGCCCGCTCCCGCGCCCCTGGCCCTTCGACCGCTGAACCGCCGATCAGGGCCGCCGCCGACTGTGCGGTCCCCGTACCGCGCCCGTTCCACCGACCGTCGTACGCCGCCCGGCGCCCGTCGCCGGGCATCGAAGCCCCGGGAGAGCACCCCGCAAGGCCCGACCGCCGTTCGCCGGCCACCGGTACGCCGCACCACGCACCGCACAGTCCACCGCATCACCGACCGGCCACCGCACCACAGCGCGATGCCCGGGCCACCTTGGCACCACACCGCCGCAACTGCCCCGGAGGAGAAGGAACATGAGCCGCAGCGACGTCCTCGTAGACGCCGACTGGGTCGAGGCCCACCTCGACGACCCGAAGGTCGCGATCGTGGAGGTCGACGAGGACACGTCGGCGTACGACAAGAACCACATCCGGAACGCCATCCGGATCGACTGGACGAAGGACCTCCAGGACCCGGTCCGCCGTGACTTCATCGACCAGGACGGCTTCGAGCGCCTGCTGTCGGCGAAGGGGATCGCCAACGACACCACGGTCGTCCTCTACGGCGGCAACAACAACTGGTTCGCCTCCTACGCCTACTGGTACTTCAAGCTCTACGGCCACCAGGACGTCAAGCTCCTCGACGGCGGACGCAAGAAGTGGGAGCTGGACTCCCGCGACCTGGTCGACGGCTCCCAGGTGCCCGACCGCGCGGCCACCGAGTACAAGGCGCAGGCGCAGAACACCGCCATCCGCGCCTTCCGGGACGACGTCGTCGCCGCGATCGGCACCCAGAACCTGGTCGACGTGCGCTCCCCCGACGAGTTCAGCGGCAAGCTGCTCGCCCCGGCGCACCTCCCGCAGGAGCAGTCGCAGCGCCCCGGCCACGTGCCGAGCGCCCGCAACATCCCGTGGTCCAAGAACGCCAACGACGACGGCACCTTCAAGTCGGACGACGCGCTGAAGGCGCTCTACACCGACGAGCAGGTCGATCTGGCGAAGGACACCATCGCCTACTGCCGCATCGGTGAGCGCTCCGCTCTGACCTGGTTCGTCCTGCACGAGCTGCTGGGCGTCGAGAACGTCAAGAACTACGACGGCTCGTGGACCGAGTACGGCTCCCTCGTCGGCGTGCCGATCGAGCTGGGCGCCGCCAAGTAATCCGCCCCGGCGGACAACAGACCGTACGTCAGCAGGATCAGTAGGAGAGCTGTTATGTGTGGAGCCAAGGCCGGAGGGCCCGACGCCTCGACGATCAAGCCCGGTGAGACCACCATCCAGGGCCAGGTGACCCGCGACGGCGAGCCCGTCACCGGTTACGTCCGGCTGCTGGACTCGACCGGCGAGTTCACCGCCGAGGTCCCGACCTCGGCCACGGGCCAGTTCCGCTTCTACGCGGCCGAGGGCACGTGGACCGTACGCGCCCTGGTGCCCGGCGGCACCGCGGACCGTACCGTCGTCGCCCAGCAGGGCGGCCTGGCGGAGGTCGCCATCGCCGTCTGACGTACCGGGTCACCGGCCTCCGGGCCGGTGACCCGTACGCCGCCCGGCGCCGTACGCCACACGGCGCGGAGCGGGCCGGAGGGCCGCACCCCAGGGGTTGGACGCCACTGGGCCGGGTGCGGCCCTCCGGCCTGTCCGCGCCGTGTCCGCGTCGTGTCCGTGCGGCGCCGGGTACCCGCCGTGTACCCGCCGGGTCCGTGCGGCGCCGCGCGCCCGGTTCTCCGGCCGCGGATGTCCGGTACGGCTCCGGCCCCGCGCGGGCCGTCCGCCGTACCCTTGAGTCGTGTACGCACGGCGGCGACGCGCCTATTTCCTGCTCATGGGCGGATGTCTGGTCCTCTTCGTATCCGCCTGGGCCCTCGTGCGCCTCTGGTCCGTCCCGGTCGCCGTCGGGATGTGTGTGGTCGCCATGGTCATCCCGCCGATCGCGGCGATGATCGCCAACCGCCGGGGCCCCGACGACCGCTGGTGGGACGACCCCTCCGGCGACCCCCAGTCCGACGAGTGGTGGGACGAACTCGACGGCAAACGCCGCCCCGGCGACTCAGCCGCCGAACGGGAGCGGGAGCGCCGCCGCCGCGAGGAACACGGCGACGACGGCCCGTACTGATCCGGACACGCGCGCCCCGGGAGCCTCAGTAGACGAGGGCCTGTACGCCGTCGCCCATCGCCTCTTGTACGAAGACCTGCGCTCCCGCGATCCGTACGCCCTCCAGCACGTCCTTCTCGGTGATATCACGCCGCGCCGCGCACTGTGTGCACAAGGTCACGCTCCCCGCCGCCAGCACCGAGTCGATCAGCTCCGGGAGCGGCGCCGCGTGCGGCAGCTCGAACTCGGCGGCCTTACCGGGCAGGGCGAACCACGCGGATTCCCCGGTGAGCCAGAGGGAGATCTCGACCCCGCTGGCGGCGGCGACGGCGGCGACGGTGAACGCCTGCGAGCACCGCTCGGGCGCGTCGGCACCGGCGGTTACCTTGATCACGAGCTTCTTGGCCATGCCGGAACTGTAGTCGGGGCCAAAATCCATGTGCCGGGGGCGGGACATCACCGCTATACCTCGGCATCGAAACACAGCGATGGCCCTGGGGGGTTCGTGGAGTACGAGGAAAGCGGCGCGCCGTCCGGAAGACCGGGCGCGCCGGGCGCGCCTGAGGCATCGGAGGCATCGCGCGCGCCGATCGACGGCCGGACGACGGACGGCCGGACCGGCGGCCGGAGCGACCGCGGCGCCGGGGGCCGGTCGAGGGTTCGGGCGACCACGGTCGTCATCGCGGTCGCGGCCGTCCTCGGTACGGCCGTGGGCACGGCGGTCGGCTACACGGTCCAGGCGGGCCGGGAGCCCGCCCCGCTTCCGGCGCTCAGCGCGCCGGGGCTCGCGTACCCGCCGAAGCCGCTGCCGGGGGCGGTCTCCCGGCCGCCGCTGAAGGCCGCCGAGGACCGCCGGGTCACCACCGAGGGCGATCTGCCCCGCCTGCTGCTGCCGAAGCCGGGGAAGACCGCGGGCCGGGGCGCGCTGATGATCCGGGACGGCTGGCTGCCACCCGTGCGGTACGCCGAACGGTTCGGTGATCCGCAGCACGTCTTCACCGGTCTGCTCCACAACGGCGTGCGCCGGATCGCGCACCGCGCCTGGATCGATTCCGGCGGGCGGTTCGTCGAGGTCTCCCTGCTCCAGTTCCGGGAGCACCTGGGGGCGACGGCCTACACCTCGGGCTTCCGTGAGGATCTGAACGAGCTGAACGACGGCCATCCGCTGCGCGGCACCGGCGACGGCAAGTACTACGTGATGGGACCCGGCGACTGGGCCGACGGCCACTCGGCGTCCGCCGTCGGCTACGTCGGCGACATCGCCGTCCACATCGAGGTGGAGAGCGAGTCCCCCGTCCCCGCGGCGTTCATCCGCGACCTGGCCGAACGACAGCTGGAGCGTCTGTGACCACCTCCTGGAAGCGGACCCTGCTGCCCGCCGGGCTCGTCGTCGCCGTACTCGGCGGCGCGGTCGCGTACACGGCGGACACCGCGGGCTCGGCCGACCGTACGGTCCCGACCCGGCTGTGGGGGAAGTTGCCCGCCTCGTCGGCCCAGCAGAAGCCCGGCTCCGCCCCGGTCCGGACCGGCCCCCTCGGCAAGCTGCTGCTGCCGGTGCCCGACGGCTTCGTCGAAGGCCCCCAGCCGGATCCGGCCCAACCGGCCACCGAGCTGAACAAGAAGCAGGCCGAGGCCCGGATGCGCGTGGACGGCGCCGGACTGACCGGCCAGGCGCGCCGGGAGTACGAGAAGCGGATACCGGAGATGGGGCTCCTGGGGCTCGCCTCCCGCTCGTTCATGTCCCCGAACGACGCCGCCGTCATCGACGTGGCTCTCGTCCGGCTCGCGGACCCCGCCCGGGCCGGACTGCTTTACGAGGTCCGGGTCGACGCCATGAAGCGGAAGCCCCTGACCGAGAAGCGGCTGGGCCCGGGGCTGGGGAACGCGGTCTGCTACGCCGGTCCCTCGGTCAAGGACCCGGAGCCGGAGGATCTGCACGGCGTCATGTGCGTCGCCCAACGGCACGGCCTTCTGGTCCTCGTCACCGCCGTCGGTGCGGAGGACATCGGGGAGAACACCGCCGTGACCGAAGCCCTGCGGCACCAACTGGAACTGATCGCCTCACCGGGGAAGAACGTATGACCGAGCCCGCCAAGCCCGCTGTCGCCGCCGAGTCTGCCGCGTCTGCTGCGCCGACCGTGTCCGCCGAGCCCGCCGCATCTGTCCTTGCCGAGCCCGCCGAGCCGGTGGAGCGGCCCGTTCCCGCCCCGCCGTCCCGGCGGCTCTCCGCTCCCGCGCGGTGGGCCGTCGCCGGGCTCGTCCTCGCCGTGTTCGGCACGGGCAGCGCCGTCGCCGTCGCCACGGCCGACCGGGCGGACCTGCCCGGTCTCGCCACGCGGCCGGACGGCCGCTGGGAGTACCCGCGGCTCGCCCTGCCCGCCCTGCCCGACGGCGTCCCCGGGCCGTACCACCCCGACAACCAGTACAACGTCCACCACGCGGACGTACGGGACCTTCTGCTGCCCGCCCCGAAGGGCGCCGTCGTCGACCCGAAGCTGGCCGGTGGCTGGGGGACGTCCCAGCAGTACGCCGCCGAGTACGCGCCCGACGAGCGGGCGGAGGTCACGCTGGCGCTCCGCGAGACGGGCGTACGGCATATCGCGGCCCGGGGCTGGCGGATGCCGGACGGCACGGTGACCCGGATCCAACTGCTGCGGTTCCCCACCGGCGGGGCCGCCGACTGGTTCCTCGGTTCGCGGCTGCTGGCGGGCGCGGAGCCCGGCCGGCCGCTCGCGGGCGGGGTGACGCTGGAGGCCGATCCGGTGTGGGAGGCCACGTCGGGTCCCGAGGGCACCGAGGCGTTCGCCTACCGGGAGCAGGGGGCCGTACGGCCCGGGGTCCGGCAGGCGTACGTCCTGGCGGGCGACACGGTCGCCTTCGTCCGCCAGGAGCGCGCGGCCGGGGTCGCGGCCGTCCCCTTCCACCAGACGCTGGTCCTCCAGAACCAGCTCCTGGGCTGAGGCCCCGGGCGGTGCCGGGGCCGGGGCCCGTCCACCCGGACGGGCCCCGCACAGGGGCCGCCGGGGCCCGACCCATTAGGCTGGGGCCCGGTAGGTCCGCCGTATTCGCTCACGCTCGAACGAGGAGCACTCCGTGCTTATTGCATTCTTCGAGGCCCTTCTGGTCCTGGTCTGCGTCGGTGTCACCGCCTTCGCCGTGCTGGCCGTGAAGAAGCTGTACCAGGGTCAGCGCTGACCGACCCCGCCCCCTTCCGGAACACCCGCTCCCACCACGGATAGCCGCTCATGATCGAGATTCCGTCCGACCTCAACCCGGACCTCGTCCCCCTCGCCTTCCTCCTCGGTACCTGGGAGGGCGCGGGCGTCTCCGACTTCCCGGGCTCGGAGAAGTGCAACTTCGGCCAGTCGGTCACCTTCTCCCACGACGGCCGGGACTTCGTCGAGTACTCCTCGCACAGCTGGGTGCTGGACGCCGAGGGCAACAAGGTCCGGCCGCTGGAGAGCGAGCACGGCTACTGGCGGATCGACAAGGACCGCAAGGTCGAGGTCGTGATGGTCCGGGACCAGGGCGTCGTGGAGATCTGGTACGGCGAGCTGGCCGACAAGAAGCCGCAGATCGACCTGGCGACGGACGCGGTCGCGCGGACCGCCGCGTCCGGCCCGTACAGCGGCGGCAAGCGGCTCTACGGCTATGTGAAGGGCGACCTGATGTGGGTGGGCGAGAAGGCCACCCCCGAGGTGCCGCTGCGGCCGTACATGTCGGCGCATCTCAAGAAGACGGTCACCCCGGAAGAGGTCGCCGACTGGGCGAAGAACCTGGGCGACCTCCCCGACGACGGCATCGCCTTCTTCAAGTAGGCCCTCAGCTGCTCCAGGACCCCTCCGAGTCTCTCGGAGGGGTGCCGTGCTCTCCGCACCCGGCGGCCCCGGCCCGCTCCGGCAGGTCCGGGCCATGACCGGCCCCGCCGTGACCGGATCGCGGTCATGGACGCGGTGATCGCCGCCGCCCTCCCTACACTGGGGGGCGTGGTGACCACCGACTGGCAGAGCGATCTGCGCAAGCGCGGCTACCGGCTGACCCCGCAGCGGCAGCTGGTGCTGGAAGCCGTCGACACCCTGGAGCACGCCACGCCCGACGACATCCTGTGCGAGGTGCGCAGGACCGCGTCCGGGGTGAACATCTCCACCGTCTACCGGACCCTGGAGCTGCTGGAGGAGCTGGGCCTGGTCTCCCACGCCCACCTCGGCCACGGTGCCCCCACCTACCATCTCGCGGACCGGCACCACCATCTCCATCTGGTCTGCCGGGACTGCACCGAGGTGATCGAGGCCGATGTGGACATCGCGGCCGACTTCACCGCCAAGCTCCGCCGCGAATTCGGGTTCGACACCGATATGAAGCACTTCGCGATCTTCGGCCGCTGCGGATCCTGCACGGCGGCGAAGGAGGCCGCCGCGGATTCGTCCGCCGGGGATGCGTCCGGCGAGAGCGCGAACAAGAGCGCCGGCGCGGGCGCCGGGGCCGCCCCGGCGAAGCCGAAGGGCGCCGGTAAGCGCTCCTGACGCCCCCGTCCCGGCCGCGCGGCGGACCGGGCGGCCGGGCCGCGACTCCGGGTCTTCGTCCGTGGGGTCGTAGGCTTTTCCCATGGCCGATGTGAAGACTCCGAAGGCTCCCTCCAGCCCCCTGCTGTCCCGTCCCGGCGCCGTCGCCGCCGAAGGGGCCGACGAAGGCGTGGCCGCGCACTACGGCGACCTCTTCCGCGAACAAGCCGCCCTCGCCGACGGCTCCGGTCTGGTCGACCTCTCCCACCGGGGTGTCGTCGCCGTCACCGGCCCGGACCGGCTGAGCTGGCTGCATCTGCTGATCACCCAGCACGTCACGGACCTGCCCCCCGGGCAGGCCACCGAAGCGCTGATCCTCTCCTCCAACGGGCATATCGAGCACGCGCTCTACCTGGTCGACGACGGCGAGACCGTCTGGGCCCATGTCGAGCCCGGCACCCGGGGCGAGCTGGTCGCCTATCTGGAGTCGATGGTCTTCTTCTACCGGGTCGAGGTGGCGGACCGGACCGACGAGTACGCCGTGGTCCATCTGCCCGCGGGCTCCATCGCCCCCGTCCCGGACGGCGCCGTCGTCCGCGAGACCCCGTACGGCCGGGACCTCTTCCTGCCCCGGGCCGAGCTGGAGCCTTACGCCGACGCCAACGGGCCGCTCGCCGGGATCCTGGCCTACGAGGCGCTGCGGGTCGAGGCCCACCGCCCCCGGCTCGGCTTCGAGACCGACCACCGCACCATTCCGCACGAGCTGGGGCTGATCGGCTCGGCCGTCCACCTCCAGAAGGGCTGCTACCGGGGGCAGGAGACCGTCGCCCGGGTGCAGAACCTGGGCAAGCCCCCGCGCCGGCTGGTCTTCCTCCACCTCGACGGCAGCGATGTCCGTCTCCCCGGACCCGGCACCCCGGTCCGGCTCGCCTCGGACGGCGAGGACGGCCGCAAGCTGGGCTTCGTCACCACCTCGGCCCGCCACCACGAGCTGGGGCCGATCGCCCTGGCGCTGGTGAAGCGGAACGTGCCGGTCGACGCGGAGCTGATGGCCGGGGACACGGCGGCGGCCCAGGAGACCGTGGTCGAGCCGTAAACCGTACGGACCGTACGGTTCCGGGCCCGTACGCCGTACGGTCCCGGGGCGGCGGCCGTACGGAGAGCCCGTACGGTCCCGGGCCCGTACGCCCGTACGGAGGCCGTACGACTCCGGAGCCCTACGGCCCCTCCGTACGGGGTGTCCGCAGGCCGTACGGCTCAGACTTCCAGCAGGACCGTGAACGGGCCCTGGTTCGTCAGCGACACCCGCATGCTCGCGCCGAACCGGCCCGTCTCCACCCGCGCCCCCAGCTCCCGCAGCCGGGCCACCACCTCGTCCACGAGGGGTTCGGCGACCGGTCCCGGGGCCGCCGCGTTCCAGGTGGGACGGCGGCCCTTGCGGGCGTCCCCGTAGAGGGTGAACTGGGAGATCACCAGCAGCGGCGCGCCCACGTCGGAGCAGGACCGCTCGTCCGTCAGGATCCGCAGCGACCACAATTTCCTGGCCAGCCGCTCCGCCTGGGCGGGTGTGTCGTCGTGGGTGACGCCCACCAGGACGCACAACCCCTCGCCGACGATCTCCCCGACCGTCCTGGTCCCCGACTCGTCCGTCACGTCGACGCTCGCGCCGTCGACCCGCTGTACCACCGCACGCATACCGCCCAACCTATCGGGGCTGAACGGGTGCAGAGCACCTGCGTGGAACGGTTCCCCAATGGCACGATGCACAAAGGCGGCGCGGCCCCCGCCCCGGCCTTCCGGGGACCGGGGGAGACCTCCGCGCCGGTTGAGGGGACGGAACGACGCGTATGAGCACTTCGGGCACCGGGCACACGACGGCCGACCCGGCCGGGCCCACCGGCCGCGCACCCCACTCCGACCCCCCGCCGCAGCTCCCGGGCCTCGCCGGTCCCGCCCGGCCGCCGCAGCAGCGCGAGGCGGTGGAGTGCCGGACCGCCGACCTCTTCCCCGACCCCCCTCGGTACGAGCTGTCCGCCCTGCGGCTGCCGGAGCTGCGGACCCTGCTCCGGGGCTCGCAGCGCGACGAGGCCGACCTCAGCTACATCCGGCGGCTGCTGCACGGGCGGATCGACATCATCCGGGCCGAGGTGGCCCGGCGGACCGGCCACCGTCCGCCGCCCGGCGGCGGCCCGGCGGACGGTACGGACCGCGACCCCGGCGGCCGGGACGAGGGCCGGGACCCGGGGGTCGTGGACCGGCTCTCGGAGATCCTCGCCGACGCCCCGTCCGCCCACCGTTCGTCGGCCCGCCATGTGACGGTGTCGACCCCGCACCGCGAGGAGTACCGGCGGCTCGCGGCCGACATGCTCGCCGATGTCGAGCTGTCCGATCTCGGGGCCCGGACGGACGACGAGCTGGTGGCCGCGATGGGACGGCTGGCCGGATACGAGCGGCGGGTATCCCTGCGGCGACAATTGTTGCAACGTACAGCCGACGATTGCGGTGCCGAGATCGCCCGCAGGTACCGTGAAGGCGAGGCACAAGTAGACGACCTGCTGACCTGAGGCGATCCCTCCGGCGGCGGGTTTCCCCACCGCATCGGAAGGCCACCCCGCGATGAGCACCAGCCCCGTTTCCCCCGTCCCCCGGATATCCCCCGGGGCCGGTGGCTCCGGGGCCGTCGCGCCGGTACTGGCCGAGATCGTACGGTCCGGGTTCGTGGAGGGACGGCACCGCGGCTCCCTCGTCGTACTGGCCCCCGACGGCACGGTCGAGACGGCGCTCGGCGATGTCACCGCCCCCGTCTTCCCCCGCTCCACGGGCAAGCCCATGCAGGCCGTTGCCACCCTGCGGGCCGGGCTCGACCTCTCCGGCGAGCGGCTCGCGGTGGCCGCCGCCAGCCACTCCGGGGAGGACTTCCACCTGGCGCTGGTCCGGCGGATGCTGGCCGAGTACGGCATCGCGCCCGGCGAGCTGCGGACCCCGCCGGATCTGCCGCTGGACCCCCGGGAGGCGGAGAGCTATCTCGCCGCCGGGCGGGTCCGCGAGCCGATCACGATGAACTGCTCCGGCAAGCACACGGCCTGGCTCGCGGCCTGCGGTCTCAACGGCTGGGACCGGGCGGGCTACCTCGACCCGGACCACCCGATCCAGCGGCTGGTCCGGGAGGCCGTGGAGGAGGCCGCGGGCGAGTCCGTCGCGGCCGTCGGCACCGACGGCTGCGGGGCGCCGCTGATGGCGGTCAGTCTGACCGGTCTGGCCCGCTCCTTCCGCTCCCTCGTCATGGCGGACGAGGGCACGGCCGGGCGGCGGGTCGCGGACGCGATGCGGGCCCACCCGGAGTACGTGGCGGGCACCCGGCGGGCCGACACCTGGCTGATGCGGGAGGTGCCGGGGGCGCTGTCGAAGATGGGCGCCGAGGCGGTCCAGGCCGTGGCCCTCGCGGACGGCCGGGCCCTCGCCTTCAAGATCGACGACGGGGCTTCCCGGGCGCTCGGACCCGTCCTGGGCCGGGCCCTGGAACTGATCGGCGTGACGGGTCCGGTGGTCGAGCGGATCCGCCGGACGCCGCTGCTGGGCGGGGGCGTCGAGGTCGGAGAAATCAAGGCGACTTTCTGACGGGCGGTGCCTAGCGTGAAGGCATGACCCCTGACGACGCCACGACTCCCCCCACCACTCCTGCCGCCGCCGACTCCGCCGACTCCGCCGCCGCCTCCGGGCGGGGCGACGGCATCGAGATCCGTAATGTCACCGAGGACGAGTTCCCCGACTGGATCAGGGCGGTCGGCGTCGGCTTCCTGGCCACCCCGTCGGCGGCGGAGACCGAGATCGAGGGCCGCCGGGGCGGGGCCGACCTGGCCCGGACGACCGGCGCGCTGGACAACGGCCGGTTCGTCGCCACGTACCGCTCCTTCCCCCAGACGCTGGCGGTGCCCGGCGGCACCCTGCCGTCGCACGCGGTCACCAATGTCACCGTCTCGCCGACCCACCGCCGCCGGGGGCTGCTCAGCCGGATGATGACGGCCGACCTGGCCGCCGCGAAGGAGGCGGGCACCCCGGTCTCGACGCTGATAGCCGCCGAGTACCTGATCTACGGCCGGTTCGGCTACGGGCCCGCCACCAGGGCCACCGCGTGGACCGTCGAACTGGCCAGGACCGGACTCGACGGCCGCTGGTCCGGCCCCCGGGACGGCGGCCGGGTCGATCTCGTACCTCTGGAAGAGGTCCGCAAGACCGGCCCCGAGCTGTACGGCCGCTTCCTCGCCGGGCAGCCCGGCGCGGTCTCCCGCGACGAGCGGTGGTGGAAGCTGGCCACCGGCGAGATCCAGGTACCGAGCATGCCGTGGGCCGAACCGTTCTGGGCGGCGTACCGCTCGGCGTCCGGAGAGCTGGAGGGCCTGGTCGCCTACGTCTCCGACCGCAAGTGGGACGACGCCAAGCAGCCGGACAACACGGTCACCGTGCAGCAGTTGTTCACGGTCTCCGCGGCGGCCGAGCGGGCGCTGTGGGAGTACGTCTGCTCCCTGGACTGGGCGAGCCGGGTGCGGTCGGGGGAGCGCGCCCCCGACGACCTCTTCCCGGACTTCCTGCCGGACCCGCGGGCCGCCCGGATCCAGACCCAGGCGGACTTCCTCTGGCTGCGGATCCTCGACATCACCCGGGTGCTGGAAGGGCGGACGTACGAGGCCGAGGGCTCCCTGGTCCTCGGCGTACGGGACGGACTCGGCCTGGCCGAGGGCCGGTTCCGGCTGGAGGCCGGCCCGGACGGGGCGAGCTGTGTCCCGACCGGGGACGCCGCCGAACTGACCCTGGACGTCCGTGAGCTGGGCTCCCTCTATCTGGGCGACGGGTCGCCGGTACGGCTGGCGGCCCTGGGCGAGGTCCGGGAGGAGCGCCCGGGTGCGGCGGCGGTGGCGGAGCGGCTGTTCCGGACCGCCCGCCGCCCGTGGTGCCCGGACGTCTTCTGAGGTTCCCCCAGGTCATCGGGTTCGTCCGGACAACTTCGGAAAGTTGTCCGGACGAACCGGTGCCGGACGGACCTGTGCCGGGTGGTCCGGCGGCTCGGCCGTCCGGCCGTCCGGCGGCTCGGTAGTTCGGCGATCCGCAGGTCCGGCCATGGGCTTCAGGCGCCGGGGGAGAGCGCCGGGCCGATCAGCAGCAGTCCGCCGATCCCGGTCCGGGTCGCGTTCTCGGTCCGGACACCCCAGACCAGCAGGGTGAAGCCGAGGGCGGCGACGACTCCGTACCGCCATTGCACGAGTTGTTCGATCCCGATGGTGAGCAGGGTCATGGCCGTCACTCCTTCTGAATCCTGCCGAGGCGGCGCCGAGACCCGTACACCGTCGTACTCGCGTGGCCGGCCCGCCGGCGGGGGACACCGCCGGGGCCGGGGGTTGTCACGGGCTCCGCTGTGGTTGCTCAACTACCAGACAAATTAGTCTGGTTGACCTGTCCGGGCAATGTTCCCGGCCGGGCGGATCGCAAACTCATTCGGTTGTCTGTCTTGTGTCGGCCGTCCGGCTGAGTCCAACTCCCAACCCGGTTCGACGGGTGGCGGTCCACGCGGACCATCTGCCTCCGTACAGCGGTGGGTTGTAAGGTTGTGCTGTGACGATGGACGGGGCGATCCCGAGGGAAGCCACCTACCGGTACCGGCGGGTGGCCGACAAGCTGCGCAAGGAGATCAACAAGAAGACCTACGGACCCAACGAGCGGCTGCCCACCCAGTACGACCTGGCCAAGCGGTACGGCGTCTCCCGCTTCACCGTCCTCCAGGCGCTGGAGATGCTCCGCGACGAGGGCCTGATCGTCACCCGCCAGGGCAGCGGCACCTTCGTCAAAGGCGGGCCGGGCGCCGAGGGTGAATCCGGGCTCGGGGCCGAAGGTCTGGACGAGAGCGACGTCTTCGTCTCCGACCGGGTCTCACCGGTCATCCTGGAGCCCTATCTGGCGGAGGCGTTCGAGGCCCCCGAAGTCACCCTCGACGTCTGCTCCATGACCACCGAATCCCTCGCGACCAGGGTCTCCGACCAGAAGGAACGCATCGTCGCGGGCCGGATCCGGCCACCGCGCAGCATCACCGCCCGGCTGCTGCTGCCGGACACCCGCTCGCCCCATCTGGCGATGCCCCGGCCGGTCGACGGCGGCGACGACCCGAGGGTCCGCACCAGGCTGCGGGGGATCCTCCAGAGCCATGTGACACTGCTCCGGTCGTCCCTCTACGAACTGCTCGACCGCGGCTTCGTCGAGGAGGTGTCGGTCGAGACCCGGCTGGTGCCCTTCTCGCTCCAGATCAAGCTCTACATCCTCAACCGCCGACTGGCCCTCCAGGGCTTCTACCCTCCGACCGAGGGCACGGTCAGGGTCCCGCCGAACTACGACACGGTGACCATCCTCGACTCGTACGGCACCGGGGCCTCCCTCTTCCCCTTCCGCGACTCGGCGCCGGAACAGTCCGGCATCGTCCAGGCCGCGCAGAAGTACTTCGACGCGACCTGGCAGCTGATGGGCAAGGAGCCCGCCGACGAACCGTACGGCGATCCGGCGGGCGTGACGGGCGGTGCCGGGGGTACCTCGGGGAGCGGGGCCGGGCCCGGAGGCGGGGGCGCTTAGACAGGGGCGGCGAATCAGGTCGCGCCCGTGACCCCGCCCGTGTCCGTACCGCCTGTTCCCGTATCCGCGAAACCGTATCCGCGAATCCGTATCCGAGAGACCGAGACAGTCCCGCCATGCCCTCCGAGCCCTCCAAGCCCCCGGCACCCGTCCCGTACGAAGCTCCGTACGAAGCCCCGCGCGAAGCCCTGTACGAGGCACTGGACCGTGCCCGCTGTGTCGTCCTCGACCTCGACGGCCCCGTCGCCGACGTCTTCGGCGGCCGGCCCGCCTCCGCCGCCGCCCGGCTGATGCTGGAGACCGCCGAACGCCGGGGCTGTGTGGTGGAGGGGCTGCGCGACAGTACCGACCCCATCGCCGTACTGCGCGGCTACACCCGGGAGTCGGAGGAGCGCGAACGCGCGGGGGCCGCCGACGGCTGGGACAAGACCGTCGCCGCCCTCCACGACCTGCTCGACCGCTACGAGCGGGAAGCGGCGGAGACCGCCGGACCCACCCCGGGCGCTGCCGAGTTCATCACCGCCTGCCACCGCTCCGGGCGGCGGCTGGCGGTCGCCACCAACAACCACGCGGGCGCCGCCGAACGGATCCTCGAACGGATGGGCGTCCTCGCCCGCTTCGACGGCCCGATCGTCGGCCGCTCCCGGGACGCCGGGCTGATGAAACCCCACCCGTGGGCGCTCCGCACGGCCCGCGCCGACGGCGTCCCCGGCGACGCGCATCTGATGATCGGCGACGCGGTGACGGACCTCCGGGCGGCGGCGGAGGCGGGCTTCTCGTTCTGCGGCTACCACGCGACGCCGCGGGGCCGCGCGCTCCTCCGGGCGTCGGGCGCGCGCCTCGTCGTGCCGGCGATGACGACGCTGGTCCCTTTCGTCGCCCCTTGAGCCGAGGCCCTTCCGGGCGCCGCCCCGAACCACCCGGGCCGCGCCCGGCGCCCTGATGTTGTCGGCGGACTGCCACCCGTCTGTGGCTTGTCGCACAGTTCCCCGCGCCCCTCATGCTCTCCCGCTTCTCGCCCCTGAGAGGGGTCCCGCCTCTCTCCGAAGGCGGTCAGGAGGGCAACCAGGGGCGCGGGGAACTGCGCGAGCAACCAGCCACGGTCCGCAGGCCGGGGAATACCTGATGGCGCCGGGCGAGACCGGGTATTCAGGGGCGCGGGGAACTGCGCGAGCAACCACCGACCGCGCGGGCGGGACTCCGGGGCCCGCGCTCCTGAGGGGCTCCACCGCGACCCGGTCGCAAGGGTGAGGCACCGGAGGCAGCTGCCTCGTTGTGCCCTTCCCCCGCCCCCTCTCCACCAGGCACGATCGCAGTGCGCCGTACACGAGTACGGGAGGAGGTCGCCCATTCCTACCGGGCCGGGGCGGATGAATGTCGAGTCGGTGTCGGGAGTCCGCGATCGCGCGGCCCGCCTCAGCGCCGCAGGGGCGCTGATCGAGGGCCCGCTCCAGGGGTACCACCACGAGACGTATGTGTTCCCGCTGCCGGACCCCGACGGCAGCGGATGGGCCGGCACGGTGCGCTGGAAGTGCCGTGAGCCGCGCCTGGACGTCCCCAGGTTCGATCTGCGCAGCTTTGTCCGGGAGGGCGCCCTGGTCCGGGCGCTGGCCGGGCGGGTCAGCAGTGTCCCGGAGACGATCGAGGTGGCCGAGGTACGGCTGCAGCGGTTCATCGAGGGCGCCACCCTGGGGACGTACCGGGGTCCGGGTACGGCGGTCGCCGAGCCCCATCTGGACCAGATCTGGCAGCTCTTCCGCGAACTCGCGGCGATCACCCCGCGGTCCCTCGCGGTGGAGCGGCTCGGCCCGGCGGAGGAGTGGGCCGCCGACGGCGACTGCGCCGCTTTCGCCGTATCGCTGATGCGGTTCACGGAGGAGCGGGTCTATTTGGCGCATCTTCCGGTGTACGGGGAGCTGTTCGCGGCGCTCGGGGTGACGGACCGGGGGCTGCGGCGGCTGGTGGCGCGGGCGTCGGCGCTCACCGCGCGTCCGTTCTGTCTGCTCCACGGCGATCTGCACCGGGAGAACCTGGTGGTGGACGGCGACGGGCGGCTCTGGACCATCGACTGGGAGCTGGCGATGTTCGGCGATCCGCTGTACGACCTGGCGACCCATCTGCATCTGATGCGCTACCCGGCCCGCCAGGAGGCGGCGGTCGCGGCGCGCTGGGCGACGGCGGTGGAGTCGGTCAGACCGGGCGCGGCCCGGGGCTGGCGCCGGGATCTGCCGCTGCTGCTGGACTACAAGCGGGTGCAGTCGGTCTATACGGATGTCATCCGGGCGGCGGGGGCGGCCGGGGCGGCGGCGGGCGGATCCGGCGCGTCGCCGGGGGCCGCCCGGCGCGTCCGTACGGTACTGGCCCGCGCGGGGGAGCCGTTGGGTCTGGCGGAGATACCCACGGTCGGGTGGATCGCCGAGGTGCTGACCGCCTGGCGTGCGGGGCCGCCCGCCTGAGCCCGCGCGGTACCCGGACGTGGGATCCGGGGCGTGGCGTCCGGTCGCGGCGCGGGGATCGCGTACCGGGCCGGAGCCGTACGGACCCGTACGGCACGTCTTAGGATGGCCGCCGCCCCCGGACGGCCCCGCCCCGGCCCGGGGCGCTGAACTGCGGCGGACGGGTGCGGAGGCGGGCGGATGGGCCGGGCGGGCGCGGGCGCGGAGACGGAGACCGGGGGAGCCGGGGCCGAAGGGGAGTGGTCCCCGGGGCTGCGCGAGCTGAAGAAGGAGCGCACCCGCCGGGCCCTGTCGGACACGGCGATCGCGCTCTTCGTCGAACGCGGCTTCGACGCGGTGCCGGTGACCGAGATCGCCGCCGCCGCCGGGGTGTCCAAGCCGACGCTGTTCCGGTACTTCCCGGCCAAGGAAGACCTCGTGCTGTACCGGTTCGCCGACCACGAGGGCGAGTCCGCCCGGGTGGTGGCCGCCGCGCGCCGGTCGGGGGTGCCGCCGCTGGAGGCGCTGCGCCGCCATGTCCGGTCGGGGATCGAGCGGTCCGACCCGGTGACCGGGCTCGGCGACGCCCCGGACATCCCGGCCTTTCTGCGGCTGCTGTACGGGACCCCGGGCCTGGTCGCCCGGTTGTACGCGTACCAGCGCCGCTCCGAGGAGTCGCTGGCGGCGGCCCTGGGCGAGGGGCCGGGGGCCCGGCAGGCGGCGGCTCAGATCGTGGCCGTACTGCGGGTGCTGGCCGAGGAGAACGGGCGGCGGATCGCGGCGGGCGAGAGCGTGGCCGGGATCCGGCCGGACGCCCTGGCGGCGGTGGACACGGCGTTCGCGCGGCTGCGGAACGGCCTGGGGGACGAGCCCGGGCATCCGGAGTCGCCGGGGCATCCGGAGCCGTCGGAGCGGGCCGAGTCGCCGGAGCCGTAAAACGTAACCGAGTTAAAAACTAAACCGAGTTGCATTAGGCTCGGCGGAATGACACCGCCCGAGCCGTCCGCCGTGCCCGCTCCCGCCTCTGTCCCCGAGTCCGCCGAGTCCGCCCTCGACCGTGAGCGGGCCCATCACGACCGGTGCCGGGACGCCCTGACCGCCATGGCCGGTGACGCCGCCGAACGGGTCGTCACCGGGGAGCACGCCTTCGCCTCCGGCGCCGACGCGGAGGTGCTCGGCTGCGAACTCCGCAGCCGGGCCCGTGAACTGGCCGAGGACCCCGGCGGCCCCCTCTTCTTCGGGCGGCTCGACTTCGCCGACGAGCCCGCCGCCGGTGACCACCGGGGCCAGCGCTACTACCTGGGCCGCCGCCGGATCACCGACCCCGGTCCCGGTCCCGAATCCGATACCGGGACCGCGCCGCCGCTGGTGATCGACTGGCGCGCCCCGGTGGCCCGCACCTTCTACCAGGCCGGTCCCCGGGCCGCGTACGGCGTCCGGATCCGCCGCCGGTACGGCTGGGCCCCGCTCGCCACGGGCCTCTCCGGCGAACTGACCGGCTTCGAAGACGAACACCTCGACACCGCCACTGTCGCCGGCGATGCCGGGCAGCCGCTCAGTCCGCTCGTCACGACCGAACTGGAGCGCCCCAGGGTCGGCCCGATGCGCGATATCGCCGCCACCATCCAGCCCGAACAGGACGACCTGGTCCGCTCGGACCTCGCCGACACCGTCTGTGTCCAGGGCGCCCCCGGGACCGGCAAGACCGCCGTCGGCCTGCACCGGGCCGCGTACCTCCTCTACACCCACCCCCGGCGGCTGCGCCGCGGCGGACTTCTGGTCATCGGCCCCAACCGGGCCTTCCTGGGCTACATCGAGCGGGTGCTGCCGTCCCTCGGCGAGACCGGGGTACGCCAGTCGACGCTCGCCGAGGAGATCACCCGCCGCCCGACCCCGGCGACCGCCGCCCCCGTCCCGGACGAGACCCCGGCCGCCGACGACACTCCGGCCGCCGCCGCCGTGAAGCACGACGTACGGATGGCGGACGTGCTGCGCCGCGCCCTGTACGCCCGGGTCGGCGGCCCGCTCCCGGACGGTCCCGGCGCCGGGCTCGTCGTCCCCGACGGCTCGTACCGCTGGCGGATCCCGGCCGAGACCCTGACCCGGATCGTCGCGGAGGTCAGGGCCGAGGAGCCGCCGTACGAGACCGGACGCGAGCGGGTCCGGGACCGGGCCGTCCGGGAGATCCGGCTCGCCGCCGAACGCCGGGCGGGCCCGCGCGGTACCGGATGGGTCCGGCGGATCGAACGGTCCCGGCCGGTCGGCGCGTTCCTCGACGCGGTATGGCCGAGGACGACGCCGGAGGAGGTGCTGACCGCGTTCCTCGCCGATCCGGCGGACCCGGCGCTCGCCCCGGAGGAGCGCGCCGCGATCCACCGCCCGGCCCCGGCCCGTACGGGGGCCGGGACCAAGGTCCGGCCGCCGGTCCGGACCCCGGCCGACCTCGTCCTCCTCGACGAACTCGCCGGGCTGATGGCCCGTCCCGAGGGCTACGGCCATGTCGTCGTCGACGAGGCCCAGGACCTGTCGCCGATGGAGTGCCGGGCGGTCGCCCGCCGTACCGCCTTCGGATCGCTGACCGTCCTCGGCGACCTCGCCCAGGGCACCACCCCCTGGGCCGCCCGTTCCTGGCCCGAGCAACTGGCCCTGCTGGGCCGCCCGGACGCGAAGGTGACGGCGCTGACCACCGGATACCGGGTGCCCGGCGCCGTACTGGAGTACGCGAACCGGCTGCTGGGCTCCCTCATGGTCGACGTACCGCCAGCCCGGTCGGCCCGCCCCGGCGGCGAACTGACGGTCCGGCGGGTGGCCGAGCTGACCGCCGGGGTGGTGACGGCGGTACGGGACGCGCTCGCCCGGGAGGGTTCGGTCGCCGTGATCGCGGACCGCCGGGACACCGCCCGGCTGCGTACGGCACTGACGGCGGCCGGGCTCGGCGGCGGGTCCGGGGCCGGGGCCGGGTCCGGGTTCGGGGACGGCTCGGCCGGCTCGGACGAGCCGGACCGTGTGGCCGTCCTCCCCGCCGACCTCGTGAAAGGTCTTGAGTACGACCATGTCGTCGTCGCCGAGCCCGCGGCGATCGCGGCGGCGGAGGAGCGGGGGCCGCACCGGCTCTACGTGGTCCTCACCCGGGCCGTCTCCCGGCTGACCGTGGTCCACGCCCGGCCGCTGCCGCGCGAACTGGCCGACTGAGGACGAGGAGCGCTCGGGGCTCACCGCCGCCGGGCGCTGCCGGGCCCGCCCCCGCAGCCGCCCCGCCTCCCCCGCCGCCCGGCCCGGTGACGGCCCGTAGCCCCCGCCGTCCGCCGGAGCCCCGCCCGCCCCGCCGCCCTCTCCCTCCGGGGGCGGGATTCCGGACACCCGGTCGACCGGTGGCGGCCCTTCCGTACGGCCGTGCGGTACGTGCGTGTCACATGTACGCCCGACGCCAGCCACCCGCGGCTCGAAGTGGCCGTCTTTACTACGCCAATCAGAGCGACTGTCCACGGCGCGCGGCGCAAATCGAACCCTTCGCAACCCTCCCGCAACCCCCTGGCGGTTACCGCCGTACGACCCCGGGCAGTCCCCCGGCACAACGCGACTTACCGACCGCCCGAACGGGCCCCACCAGCGATTTCGCCCGGCGGCCCGCCGTGCGGTCGCCCGGTCCCGGGAGGCGGTTCGGGGCCGTCGCCCGGCCGGGTCGCGCCGTCGAAGCCTCTACGCACTCCGGGAATGTGGCGGAAAGAACCCATTGGACGATGCCCGGCCCACAAGTACTATGCGCCGTCGTTGATCCATACAGCTAACGCCCCGCGCACTTCCGCGTCCCGTGTGTGATCGTTCGCCGCCAATCGTCGTCTCCGCAATGAGGTGATCCAGGGTGGGACCCCAGTTGACCGTTCCGCCGATCTACGCGCCGATACCTCCGGCGATCCATCCCAGACACGCCGTCATCGACGCGCGCACGGCTGCCTGGGCGGAGTCGTTCGAGATCGGCTCGCCCGAACTGCGCAGCAGACTCGTCCGGCACGACATCGGCACCTTCTGCGCCCGGATCCTGCCCGAGGGGAGGGAGGAGGTGGTGAGCCTCCTCGCCGACTTCGTGCTCTGGCTGTTCGGCGTGGACGACGGCTACTGCGAGGAGAGCGACCTGGGCCACCGGCCCGGCGATCTCGTCGGGGTACTCCATCGGCTGCTGCGGGTCGCCCAGGACCCCGAGGGGCCCTTCCTGCTGGCCGACCCGCTCGCCAACGGGCTGCGCGACCTGCGGGCCCGGATCGACAGATTCGGTACGTACGCCCAGGCCACCCGGTGGGTGGACGCCCTGCGCGAGTACTTCTTCTCGGTGGTCTGGGAGGCCGGCCACCGCCGGGCCGGTACGGTGCCCGGACTCGACGACTACACCCTGATGCGGCTCTACGACGGCGCGGCCACGGTCGTGTTCCCGCTGCTGGAGATGGGCCACGACTACGAGCTGACGCCCCAGGAACGGGACCATCCGGCGACCCGGGCCCTCTGTGAGATGACGTCCTTCATCATCAGCTGGGACAACGACATCTTCTCGCACCACAAGGAGGTGTCCGGCAAGGGCTTCTACCTCAACGCCCTGCGCGTACTCCAGCACCAGGACGGGCTCTCCCCGGACGCCGCGCTCGCCACGGCCATCGCCCAGCGCGACCGGGTGATGTGTCTCTTCCTGCGGCTCCACGAGGACCGGGCCGGGACCGCGAGCCCCCGGCTGCGCCGCTATCTGTCGAGCCTGGGGCACTTCGTCCGGGCCACCCAGGACTGGAGCGTCAGCTCCCGCCGCTACACCACCCCCGAGAACCCGGCCGATCTGCCGAGCAGCTTCCGCAGCACCCCGACGGACGCGGGCACCGAGCCGCTGGACATTCCGGTGATCCGGTGGTGGTGGTCGCTGCTGCCCGATCCCGAAGGAGCCCGGGATGACGAGACGCCGTTACGCAGGCCCGCCGTCGCGGGCCGCTGACCGATCCGCTGCCGAGCCCCGGGCGGGGCCGCACCGTGCGGCCCGCACCCCCGTCGCGGGCCGTACGCGGCGGGCCCGTCACGGGGGTGGGTCCGTATCCGGTGGCCGGTCCGAACCGATCGGCGCGGCCCGGAAACGGCCCCGGCTCCCGTGGCCCCGGCTCCCGTCGTCCGGGTTCCCGCCCTCCGGGGCCTGCCGTTCGGGTCCTACCGCCCGCCGCGCGGCTCGGTGAACCGGATCATGTTCCCGGCGGGGTCCCGGAAAGCGCAGTCGCGGACGCCGTAGGGCTGGTCCATCGGCTCCTGCGCCACCTCGCCGCCCGCCGCCCGGATCTTCTCGAACGTGGCGTCGCAGTCGGCGGTACGGAAGATCACCCCGCGCAGCAGCCCCTTCGCCAGCAGCCCGGCCACCGCCTTCCGGTCGTCGTCCGACGCGCCGGGGTCGGCCAGCGGCGGTTCCAGCACGATCTCCACATCGGGCTGCTCGGGGGAGCCGACGGTCACCCAGCGCATCCCCTCGAAGCCGACGTCGCCCCGGACCTCCAGGCCGAGGGCGTCGCGGTAGAAGGTGAGGGCCTTGTCGTGGTCGTCGACGGCGATGAAGCACTGCGAGAGTTTGATGTCCATGCGTTTCACGCTACGGCCGGGATCCCGCGGACGCTTCTCCGATCCTGACCGGTTGCCCGGCGGGGGCCGCCGCCCCGGCTCCGGCTCCCGCCCCGGTCCCGGCACGCCGTACGGGCCGGGTGCGGATCTTGGCGTAACAGGCGGGTATGTTCGCGCCCGCGCCGTGGTCCCGCGCCCGGTAGGCGCTCGGACTCTCCCCGACCAGCTCGGTGAAGCGGGAGCTGAACGACCCCAGGGACGTGCAGCCCACGGCCATACAGACCTCGGTCACCCCGAGATCCCCCCGCCGCAGCAGCGCCTTGGCCCGCTCGATCCGCCGGGTCATGAGATAGCTGTACGGCGTCTCGCCGTAGGCCGCCCGGAAGCTCCGGGAGAAATGCCCGGCCGACATATGGGCGCCCCTGGCCAGCGCCGGGACGTCCAGAGGCTGCGCGTAGTCGCGGTCCATCACGTCACGGGCGCGGCGCAGCCGGACGAGATCGGCCAGGGGAACACTGGTCATGCCGTCCACGGTAACGACCACGACTGACAATGACCGAAACGCCGGTAAAGCACCGCTTCGACCCGGGTTCCGCTACGTCTCCTACGCCTGCTCCGCCTTCCGCGCGGTCCACTCCAGCCGCTCGCGGTACCGCTCCCACCACGCGGCGTCCCCGTCCGGCACCCCGGCATCGGCCGGGAGCATCCCCACGGAGCCGTCGATCAGCTCCCGGAGGATGTCGGCGTGCCCGGCGTGCCGCTGGGTGTCGGCGACCACCCGGACCAGGGCATGCCGCAGGGTGACCTCGTTCCGTTCCCCGGGCCACCACGGCACCCGTCCTACGGTGTCCAGCGGCAGCGCCGCCACGGTCGCGTCCGCGTGCGCCCACGCCCGCCGGTAGAGCCCGGTGACGAACGCGCGGGACTCGTCGGCGGCGGCCCACATATCGGCATTGGCCTCGGCCCCTTCCGCGACCCACGGCAGCGGTTCGCCGGACGGCCGCCCGAAGGTGTCCCCCAGATAGCCCAGCTCCACGGTGGCCGCGTGTTTCACCAGCCCCAGCAGATTGGTCCCGGTCGGGGTCATGGGCCGCCGGACGTCGTACTCCGGGAGCCCGTCGAGCTTCCACAGCAGGGCTTCGCGGGCGTCCCGCAGATAGCGGAGCAGATCGGCCTTGTCGGCATCCGGAGTGATAGTCATACGAATAGTCTTCCGCCCGTCGATCATCAACTGCCGGTCCTCTCCTGCCAGTCACGCCCCGCCGGTCACGTCCGGGCCGCTCCGCGCTCGGCGGCGTCGGCGAGTACCGACCGCAGCCGGGTCAGGCACTCGGCGACGAAGGCCGGGTAGGTGTTCCAGTAGTACGGGACACCGCTGACGGCGACCGCGACGGCCCAGGCGCGGGCGCGGAGCCAGGTCGTGTCGTCGAGGTCCAGGGCGTCCCAGTAGGACCGGCGCGCATCGGGCGGCAGATCCCAGACCGTGGAGTGCTCGGCGTCGGGGAAGCCGACCGAGAGCCCGCCGAAGTCGATGACCGCGTACAGGGCGCCGCCCCGGACCAGAAGGTTGCTGGGTTTGAGGTCGCCGTGCAGCCAGCCGTGCGGCGCGGTGGGGTCCGGGAGGGCGAGGGCGGCCCGCCACAGCCCCTCCAGGGCGTCGACGTCGAGTCCGTCACCCACGAGGGCCCGGCAGCCGTCGAGGGCCCCGGTGACCGAGGGGTCGCACGGGCCCAGGGTGCCGCCCCGGTACCAGTCGAGGCCGTCGGCCCGTACCGCGCCCATCGGATCGGCGCCGTGCAGCTCCCGTACGAACGCGGCCAGATCGGCCCCGAAGGCGGCCCAGTCGCCGACCGTACCGGGACCGGCCACCTCGCCGTCGATCCAGCGGTAGACCGACCAGGGCAGCGGGAAGGCGGCGCTCGGCGACCCGGCGTGCACGGGCTCGGGCACCGGCCGGGAGAGCAGCGGCGCCAGCCGGGGCAGCCAGCGCTGTTCCTTCCGTACGGCACCGGCGTTGTCGGCCGACCTCGGCAGCCGGACCAGCAGCTCGTCGCCGAGCCGGTACATGGTGTTGTCCGTTCCGGCGCCCGCGGCGGAGAGCGGAAGACCGGCCCACTCCGGCCGTTCGGCCGTCAGCAGGGACCGGACCAGGGCGGTGTCGGCGGGGATCTCGTTCTCGTGCAGCGTCACGGGCGTCCTCGGCTCGCAGGGGTCACCGGGGCAGTCTCATCGCCGGGCGGGGCGGGAGGCCACCGACTTTCCCGGGCGGCGTACGGCCCACCGCACGTCCCGCCACCCGGCCCGGGACAGCGGTACGCCGCCGACACGGCGTTCCGTGTCGGCGGCGTACCCCCTCCGGCTCTCGGCCCAGGGCCGGAATCAGAATCAGAACAGGCCCTTGAACGTGTTCCAGCCCCCGCTGCCGGCCAGTACCCGGCCGCCGTACGCCCCGGCCCCGTTCGCGGAGTACCGCCACAACTTGCCCGTGGTGTCCCGGGCCAGCAGCTCGGGCCGTCCGTCACCGGTGAAGTCGCCGGTGCCGACGACGGCCGAGTAGATGTTCCAGCCGTGGCCGATCCGCTCCCGCGCGGTCACACCGCCGGTCGCGGTCCCGTAGTAGCGCCACAGCACTCCGGCGGAGTCGATCCCGATCAGATCGCCGCGCCCGTCGCCGTTGAGATCACCGGCTCCGGCGATCCGCGGGTACAGCTTCCAGTTGGTTCCGATCCGCTGCCGGGCCTTCACCCGGTGGTCGGCCGTACCGGAGTAGTAGTACATATCGCCGGTGGACTTCTGGCGGGCGATCAGGTCGACGAACCCGTCGCCGTTCGTATCACCGGCCGAGGTGATCCGGTCGTACTGCGCCCAGCCGTTGCCGATCACGGTGTACGGCGAGCCGGCGCCGACGACCTTCCCGCAGCCGGGGCGGTAGGCCCGCAGCTGGTCGCCGACCCGGGCGAGGACGTCCCCGCACTGGTCGCCGTCGACATCGCCGTAGGGGACGAGGACGGTGTCGGCGGGGAAGGCGGTACCCGGGCCGGCCGCTCCGGGGATCCGGGCGGAGAGCCCGCCCGTACCGTTCCCCCGGTAGAGGGAGGCGGCCCCGGCGGAGTCCGTCACCAGCAGATCGCCGTAGCCGTCGGCCCCGGTCATGTCCCGCCATACGGCGGCTCCGCCGCTGACCGTGAGGGCCCCGGAGACCGAGAGGTCGGCGCCCTGCCCGTCGGCGGGCTTCACGGTCAGGGTCCAGTCGTACGCCCCGTTGGGCGCGGGCCGCCCGTTCGCGTCCCGGCCGTCCCACGACGCGTCGACCAGGCCGCGGGCCTCGCCCCCGGTCACCGTACGGACCACCACTCCGGTCCCCTTGTGCCGCAGCGCGAGCGACCAGGAGGCGCCGGGCTTCGACAACCACCACCGGGGCTTCCACACCGCCGAGCCGACCTCGACGGCGGCGGGCACGTCGGCGTCGACGGTCGCGATCCGGGAGGCGGGGACCCCCGACGGGACGATCCGTACCCGCCGGTCCGCGCCCGTGTAGGCGATATGGCCGCCGAAGCGGTCGACGGTCCAGCCGGACCTGCGTACGGTCCGGTCGCCCAGCTCGGCCGCGGTGGCGACCACCCGGCTGGGCAGATCGCGCTCGGCGGCCCCGGCCGGGAAGCCGTTGTGCAGATCGACCAGGGTGAGCCCGGCCGCGTCGGAGCGGCGGACCAGATAGCCGTCGCCGAGCAGGGTCTCGTCGGCGCCGAGCGGCAGGGTCCGCCTGGCCTGCCGGTCGTAGACCCCGGCGCCCTTGAAGTCGTTCCAGTAGTCACCGCACCGGAAGTAGACCCAGCGGCCCACGGCCTGGAGGTCGCGGGCGACACAGCCCGCGTCGAAGGACTCGCCCGCGGCGCCCGTCGCCAGGCTCTCCGCCGCCACCCGGGTCGACACGCCCGAGCCGGTGTTGTTCCACGCCCCGGCGGCGCTCCACAGGGTGTCGCCCCAGACGGAGGCCGCGACCGGGTCCCGCTTCTTCAGGACGCTCCCGGTGGCGCCGTCCTTGAAGTGCAGGACCGCCTGCCGGCCGCCCCAGGCCTGGTCGACGATCCCGTACCGGCCGGACAGGTCGACCAGCTCCGGGCTGCCGAGTCCGGAGGTCACCCGGGGGCCCCAGGCGTCCGAGCCGTTCCGGTAGAGCAGTGTGGCGTCCTGCTCGGTCGCCGCCTTGCGGCCGTGCTGTCCGTCGCCGCCCGCGAACATGGTCACGCAGTAGACGCCGTCGGTGCTGCCGCAGTCGGCGTCGCGGCCGGGCGTGATGGCGTCGACGGTCGACCGCAGCTCCTCCGGCCGGCCGGAGGTCTTGAGCCAGGTGCTGCGGTAGGCGCCGATGTAGGTGTGCGGGCTGTAGAGCCGGGAGTCGTCGGCCGTGGTCAGGATGCCGCTGCCGAGCGAAATGCCCGCGGGCCGCGCCTCCCGGTCCTCGACGTCGGCCAGCCGCTTGCGGGTGATCTTGCCGTCCGGTCCGGTGCTGAAGAGGTAGTGGCCCCAGTCCAGGGCGCCTTCCCAGGTGTGGGTCTCCGCGCCCGTCACCAGGAGCGAGCCGTCGGGCGTGCGGTGTACGGAGGTGGCGGCGACGGCCAGCAGCGCCCTGCGCTCGCCGGCGCCGTCGTGGAAGACGAGTGCATTGCCCCGGTACTCGTTGTTCCCCGGATTGGGCGGGGAGACCGTGACATGGCCACCGGCGAAGGGCCGGACGATGTCGTCGTATCCGCCCAGGTCCCGCAGATCGACGGTGGTCGGCTCCGCGCCGAGATCGTCCCGGCGGTAGACCTGGGCGCTCTGGCTGGACGGGGCACCGTGGTGGAAGACGGTGTCCCGGTCGAACGAGACGCTCTCGCCCGCCGTGGAGAGCGTCTTCAGGGAGCCGGTGGCGAGGTCGACCACCCACCACCCCTGGGACATGGTGGTGTCCACCCACTTGATGCCGCGTACGGCGACGGAACGGGCGTCGCCCTCGCTGATGGTGAGGTTCCAGCCCTCGGGCAGGCCCGTCAGCTTCCGGTCCCGTACCTCCCCGTTCACCAGGTCGAGCAGATGCAGTCCGGTGGTCTCCCGCTCGGTCCCGGTCCGGGTGACGACGGTGTCGCCGTACGTCCCGACGTACGTCTGCCCCTCGGGCAGCGGAATCGTGGCGACGGGGCCGCCGCCACCGGCGCCCCGCTGGAGCGTCACCCGGGGCGACGGGGACTCCGTATGGACGGCGACGGTGTCGGAGCCGTGCCCGAAGTCCTTCGGGTACGAGGCGAACCGGAACCCGTCCACGTCGTAGGCGAGCGGCTCCGGCAGCCGGTGGGCGAGTACGGTCGTCGCCCCGGTGGCGTAGTCGATCCAGCGGAGCCGGTCGTCGCCCTCCTGCGCGGTGAGGAAGCCCGTCTCACCGGCGTTCAGCACGATGGTGGCCCGGGGCACGAACCGCGCGCCCGGGCTGACGACCACGGGACCGGCGGAGCTGCCGCCGGTCCCGGTGGATCCGGTGCCGGAACCGGCGGCGACGGCGGTCCCCGCCGTCGCGCCGATCCCGGCGGTCACGGCGAGCGCGACGGTGAGAGCGATAGGTCTGGCCAGGCGCCGACGACGCGAGGCCCGCTGGTCCGGCGGACGAGTCATGAAAGTGGTCCCTCCCCAGGGCAACCGGCGCGAGGGGGGCAGTGGAATCGGCCAACTCCCCAGCGCGAGCAGCGCGACATTAGCAGGGTGCGAATATCGCGCGACACCCGGTTTCGAACGGGTTCAAGACCCCTGCGGCCTCGGCGCCCGACCGGAGATGACCTGCGGGGCTGCTGCGGCGGCCGTCGGCACCCCGCCCGCGCCGGGTCCGACTCCGGGTCCGACTCCGGGTCCGACGCGTTTCGGCCACGAGCGTGCCCGTCCTTTCTCGGCCCGAACCGGAACGGACAGCGGCGGAACGGACGGCGGCGGAACGGACGGCGCCGGGTCGCGGGCCGTGCCGCGGGCTGTGCCGCAGCGCCCGGAGCCGTAGCGGAACCCGCCCCCGGCCCGGCCCTTTCGACCTGCCGGGCGAGCCGGTACTCCTCGGCCGCGCGGATGAGTTCCCGGGAGCGGATCCGGTGCCAAACGGCGTAGCCGCCGCTCACCCCGGCCGCCGGGACTCCACGACGTCGGCGACCACACAGCTGATGTTGTCGGGTCCGCCGGAGCCGTTGGCGAGATCCACCAGCTCACGGACGGTCGGCCCGGGCTCCCCGGCCCCGGACAGCACCCGGTGGATCTCCCCCTCCGGCACGACGGCGGACAGCCCGTCCGAGCAGAGCAGATACCGGTCCCCCAGCCGGACCTCGTGCAGCCGCAGCTCGGCGGTGCCGTCGGCGCCCCGGCCCAGCGCCCGGGCCAGCAGCGACCGCTGGGGATGCGAGTCGGCCTCCTCCGGGCTGAGCCGCCCCTCGTCGACCATCGCCTGCACCACGGTGTGGTCATGGGTGATCCGGAACAGCTCGCCGTCCCGCAGGAGATAGGCACGTGAGTCACCGATATGGACGAGGGCCAGCCGGGACCCGGTCCAGAACATCGCGGTGAGGGTGGTCCCCGCCTCCCCGGCGACGCCGTCGACGGCCCGCTTCGCCTCCGCCACGGTGTCTTCGAGGACATTGAGCAGACCGCCCACCGGTACGCCGTCGGCTTCGAGGCGCTTGAACACGCCGACGGCGGCGGCGCTCGCGGGAGCCCCGCCGCCGCCGTACCCGTCGGCGACCGCGAGCAGCCGCGCCCCGGCGTACGCGGTGTCCTGATTGCCCGCCCGTACCAGGCCCTTGTCGGACAGGGCGGCGTAACGGAGTTCACGTGGTTCGGGTGTCGTCACCATGGCGGAGTCCTTCCGGGACAGATGATCGACGAGGAAGTCGGCGAGATCCCGCCGGGCCGCGGTATCGGCCTCGACCCGGGCCCAGAACGCCCGGACCTCCAGCGCGGCCGCCCCCGCGTCCAACGTCCGGACGTGCCGGATCCGGGCCAGCGGCATCCCCAGCCGCCGCAACCAGGCGACCAGCCGGGCCTGTTCCAACTGCTCCGGCGCGTAGAACCGGTAACCGGTCACCGGATCGACCCGTACCGGCGTCAGCAGCCCCAACTCGTCATAGAGCCGCAACGCCTTCGGCGACAGCCGGGACGCCTTCGCGAACGCCCCGATGGTCCACAGCCCCATCCCGCCCTCCTCGCACCGGGCCCGTCGCCCGGCTCCACCGATGCTGCGGCTTCCCCGAGGGTGAAGGTCAACTGCCGGACTGCCGGACTGCCGGACTGCCGGACTGCCGGACTGCCGGGCCCGGACCCCGTGACTTCCGGGCACTGGCCTGTGGTCGGAAGCTGCCGGCGGGAGGGCTTCCGGTGTCCGTAACGCCGGGCAGGGGCCCGGATCCCGGCTGTGCGCCGACGAGCCGGGACCGCAGCCGTCAGCCGAGAGCGTCGAGCAACTCGCGCTCACGCCCGAGGCTGAGGCCCGCGCGCCTCGTACGGTCCAGACCTTGTTCGCGTTCCCAGCGCAGAGTGTCGGCGAGCATCTCCGCCCGGGGCCGATGACGCAGCCCCGCGGCACGCGCCGCGGAGCCGTTCCGGGCCGACCATCCTTCCCAGCCCGGCTCGACCAGCCACATCGGCAGTGACTCGGGCCCCATGTACTGGGCCACGCCGTTCGCGAGCAGCCATGCCGAGTCGGCGGTGATCACCGGACCGGTGTGCCCGCCGACACCGCGGCACAGCTCGACCCATTCCCCGAACGGAACGACCGGACCGACGGCGTCGTACGTGCCGACGCTCCCCGTCTCCGCGGCGTCGAGCAGCCAGCCGGCGAGGTCCCGCACATCGACCACCTGTGTCGGCATGGCCGGTGTGCCGGGAACCAGCAGCGGCCCTCGCGGATCGTGCGCGGCCCGCGCCACCCAGTAGCCCGAGCGCCCACTGCCGTCGCCCGGGCCGCCGATGAGACCGGCGCGTGCGATGAGGAGACGGTCGCCCACGACGGCCGTGGACGCCTGCTCGCAGGCGACCTTCGCCTCGCCGTACAGCCCGCGGTCGACCTCGCTCCGGTCGGTGGCGGCAAGGAGGGCTGTGGACTCGTCCGCGCCCGGCGTGGCATGGGAGGCGTAGGCGCTGACGGAGGAGACATAGGTCCAGTGCCCGGCCCTGCCGCCCAGCGCGTCGAGCGCCTTCCGAACGAAGCCCGGCTGCCATGACACCTCGACGACCGCGTCCCACTCGCGGTCGAGGAGTGGCGCGTACGCCGAGGGATCACGTCGGTCGGCGGCCACCAGCACTGCCCCGTCCGCGACTTCCCCGCTCTCGCCACGGGCGAGGCACGTCACCCGATGACCGCGCCCGATCGCCTGCCGCGACAATTCCCGGCCCACCCAGGCCGTCCCACCGAGAACCAAGATCTCCATATCGACAGCAGAACACCGCGAACGCCGAGAACCCAGAGGGGTTCGCCGACGGCGGATCCGATGCCGTCGACATCACTCGGATTCGTCGGTGGGGTGGAGAACGGCTTCGGCGATGGCGCGGACGCGCTCCATGGTGATGCCGGTCCGCTGTTCGACCGCGAGAGGATGGTCCGTCGGCTCCAGCTCGATGAAGGGACGCTGTCCGACCGGGCGGGTGTGGACGTGGGTCTTCAAGTTGATGGTGCTGGGCGAGTAGAGGAAGAGGTCGGTGGACAGCCACCCGAAGTACGGTTCCTCGGATTCCCGTCCCTCGGTCTCCCAAAGGTCTGCGGATCGGGAGAAGTTGTCGCGGCTGAGGGAGACCCACGCGGCCCAGGAGAAGACCTCGTCGCTGCCGATGATCGGGATCTCCACCAGGCCTTTGACGAAGTAGTGCTGTGCCTGGATCACGCACTGATCCGATGAGAGAAGGCAGTCCGCGGAGTCGGCGAAGCCCGGGTCCCAGACGTACGGGGCGTCGGCCGAGTAGTTCATCGGAAGCTCGGCATGGCTGCTGCCGCAGCACGAGCAGGAGAATCCGAGGTCGCTGGTCATGACCGGAGCCTAATGACCGACCCCGTACCGCCGCTGTCGACCCTGTGTCCGCGAGGGCGGAGGCGGCTCACCGTGCGGGTGCCGGGGAACGCTTCAAGATCCGTATCCGTCGGGATCGGGTACCGCGGCCCGCTGGAACGCGGCGAGGCACGTCGGCCCGATCGGGCCCGTGTTGCGTAGCGCACTATTGCAAGCATCTGCTTGCAATAGTTAGCAGGGCTGGGGCACGATCGAACCATGGCATCACTCAATGTCGGCAATCTCGGCGAGTACCTCCGCGAGCAGCGGCGCAGTGCGCAGCTGTCCCTGCGGCAGCTCGCCGATGCCGCCGGGGTGTCGAATCCGTATCTGAGCCAGATCGAGCGAGGGCTGCGCAAGCCGAGCGCGGAGGTGCTCCAGCAGGTCGCCAAGGCGCTGCGGATCTCCGCCGAGACGCTGTACGTGCGGGCCGGGATTCTCGACGAGCGGGACCGGGACGAGCTGGAGACCCGGTCGGTGATCATCGCCGACCCCTCCATAGACGAGCGGCAGAAGGCCGTTCTGCTCCAGATCTACGAGTCCTTCCGCAAGGAGAACGGGTTCGAGGTCACGGACGGTCCGGATGCCGCCGACCCCGCAGCGACGGACGCCTCGACGGGCGCGGACGTCGTGGAGGACCGGCCGGGGACCCGGGGCTCCCGGGACCCGCTGGAGAAGCCCGCCGAAGCCGAAGCGGACGGGAGCCGCCGGGGCGGACGGCAGCGCGGTGGCCGCGCCGCCGATACGCCCCCGGGCTCCGACGGAGCCGCCTGAAACCGCCAGCCCCGCGTTCCGGGAGGACCACCCATGGCCATCACCGACGACCTGCGTGAACTGCGTAAGAACCTCAGCGACCCCACCCCCCTCTACTTCGCCGCCGGTACGGCCGATCTCGCCGTCCAGCAGGCCCTGAAGGTGCCTGCCCTGCTGGAGCAGCTGGCCGCCGAGGCGCCGGAGCGGATCGAGGGGATCCGCAACGATCTGAACGAGCTGCGCAATACCGACCCCAAGGCCGTCCAGGACCGGGTCTCCGGCCAGGCCAAGGAGGCCCAGGCCACCGTTTCGGCCAAGGTCAACGAGGTCATCGGCGGCTTCGGGAGCCTCGGCGGCTTCGATGACGAGCTGCGGAAGTTCGGCGAGAACGCCCAGGACCTGGCCCTGCGCGGGGTCGGCGTCGCCGCCGAGTACGCCGTCAGGGCCCGGGAGACGTACGAGCGCGTCGCCGAGCACGGTGAGCAGACCGTACGGTCCTGGCGCGGCGAGGCCGCCGAGGAGATCACCGAGATCGCGGTCGCCGTCGAGCCGGAGCCCGCGCCCGCCGCCCCCGCGCCGAAACGGCGTCCGAGGGCCGCCGGAGCCGCCGGGACCCGGCCCGCCGCCGCCCGGCCGCGGACCCGCTCCCCGAAGGCCGAGCCGGGTACGGCCGCCGGTGCCGAGGGCGCCGGCGAGGCCGGGAAGGCCGAGCGGCCCAAGGGTGCCGCCGCGAAGAAGACCCCGGCCCCCCGCCGGGCCCCCGCCGCCCGCAAGACGGCCGGAAAGAAGACACCGCCGCCCGCGGAGTGACTCAAACGGGTGTACGAGAACGCGGACCGGGCACGTTTGAGGCGTCCGGTCCGCTCCCCGCCCCCGCCGGGTACGGTTGTCGGGAGGGCACTACATTCATCGACCCCCTAGGCGGTGCCACGCATGCTGCGCGCGAACTTCGATCTGACCCTGTGGTTCTTTCTCTACTGGGTCTTCCTGGGCACCGCCGTGGTCGCCCTGGTGATGGCAGCCATGACGCGTGAGGACGCCTTCCGCGCCGCCGACAAGAAGACCAAGCCGTTCTGGCTGATCATCCTGGGCGTCACGGTGCTGGTGAATCTCCTGCTGCCGTCCATGCTCTTCCTGAAGCTGATCGGGCTGGTCGCCACGATCGTCTTCTTCGTGGACGTCCGGCCCGCGGTCCAGCAGGTCACCGGCGGCGGACGGCGGCGCGGCGGCGGATCCAGCAGCGACGGACCGTACGGGCCGTACAACGGCGGCCGATAACCCTCGGGGCGGTTCCGTACCGAGAAGCATCAACGCACGCGCGTACAGGGCCCGGGTTCGCCCGGGCCCTCGCCGTTTCCCGGCCCCGGCCCCGTAGGGGCGTCCTCAGCCCCGGCTCAGCAGCAGGACGGCCAGGTCGTCCGTCAGCTCCCCGCCGTTCAGCGCCCGGGCCTCCTCGACCGCCGTCTCCAGCAGGTCCTCGCCCTCGTGGCCCGCCGCGAGCTGCCGCGTGATCATCGACTGAAGACCCTCCTGGCCCAGCCGGGTCCGCTCGCCCGGTCCGGTCCGGCCCTCGATCAGCCCGTCCGTGTACAGCAGCAGTGACCAGGCCCCGCCCAGGGTGATCTGGTGGCGCGGCCAGCGGGCCCGGGGCAGCAGCCCGAGCGCCGGTCCGCCGTCCTCGGGCGGCAGCAGCTGGGCCGCCCGGCCGCTCCGGATGACCAGCGGCGACGGATGGCCCGCGAGGCAGATCCCGGCCCGGCGGCCGTCGGGGGCGATATCGATCGCGCAGAGCGTCGCGAAGATCTCGTCGCTCTCCCGCTCGTGCTCCAGCACCCGCTGGAGCGTCGACAGCAGCTCGTCCCCGCACAGGCCCGCGAAGGTCAGGGCCCGCCAGGCTATCCGCAGCTCCACCCCGAGCGCCGCCTCGTCCGGGCCGTGGCCGCAGACGTCGCCGATCATGGCGTGGACCGTGCCGTCCGGGGTGCGGACCGTGTCGTAGAAGTCCCCGCCGAGCAGTGCGCGGGAGCGGCCGGGCCGATAGCGGGAGGCGAACCGCAGCTCCGAGCCCTCCAGCAGGGGCGTGGGCAGCAGCCCCCGCTCCAGCCGGGCGTTCTCCTGGGCCCGCAGCCGGGACTCGGCGAGCTTCATCTGGGCGGTGTCGGCGCGCTTGCGCTCGACCGCGTACCGCACCGTACGGCTCAGCAGCCGGCCGTCCAGCTCGTCCCGGAAGAGATGGTCCTGCGCCCCCAGCCGGACCGCCGCCGCCGCGCGCTCGCCGTCCCCGGAGGTGGTCAGGGCGAGTACGGCGTGCCGGGGCGCGATCCGCAGTACGTGCCGGAGCGGGCCGAGTCCGTCGGCGGTGGCCGCCCCGCTCCCGCCGGTCCCGCCGCTGGAGAGCGCCAGGTCGAGCAGTACGCAGTGCACGTCGTCCGTGAGCAGTCGCTCCGCCTCGGTGAGGTTCCGCGCGGTCCGGATCCGTACCCGGGTCGTCGTACCGCCGCCCGACTCCGTCAGCTCGGGGACGGAGAACGTGCCCGCGGGGTCGTCCTCGATGACCAGCAGGGTGAGCTGGGTCGGCTCGGCCCCGCTCACGGCACCGGGAACGGCCCCGCAGCCCGGGGCGTCCAAGGCATCCACGGCGGGCACGGCGCTCCCGGTTTCCGCCGGGCCGGGGTCACCGGTGCCGTGCGGATCACCGTCGGCGGGCGACCGCGCCGGCACGGGCGCACTGTTCTCCGTGACCGAGGCGCTCCTCTGTCGCGGTACTGGTACGGGCATGGGTCCGGTTTCCTTTCCCTCCCCCGAGGGCGCGACGGGCCGACGATCGACGGTCCGCCGACGGGGACCATAGCGGTAGCGCGCGGCACAGCGGAATGCCGTGACCGGGAGGACGGGGGCCATCTTCCCGCCGGGTACGGCAACTTGGCCCCGCCTCCATGAGATACATCACGCGATACGCCCCGCCGTGAGTGACACGCCCCACGCGCCCCACCAGCCCCGCCGGACAGGATTTTCGCGCCCCGCGCACCCCTTCCGTCCCCATCTGCCCCGATGCGCCCTCCACGCCATCGGCTCCCTTCGGCCCCTTCAGCCCCTTCGACCTCTTCAGGCCCTTCGGCGCCACGGCTCGTCTCGGCTCCGTACCGGCCGCGCCCGCGCGGGCGCCGGTCCGCTACGGCTCAGCCGCGCGCCCGCCGCGTCCCGCTACGCCCCCGGGCGGACCACGCCCAGGATTTTGTTGGCGCCGGCGCCCGTGACGGTGATCGCGCGCCCGGGGCGCGGGGCGTGGACGATCTTGCCGTCGCCTATGTACATCCCGACATGGCTGGCGTCGTCGTGGTAGACGATCAGGTCGCCGGGGCGCATTTCCCCGATGCCGATCCGCTTCAGCTGGCGCCACTGCTCCTGGGACGTCCGCGGTATCGGCACCCCGGCCGCCGCCCACGCCTTGGACGTCAGCCCCGAGCAGTCGTACGACCCCGGGCCCTCGGCGCCCCATTCGTACGGCAGCCCGACCTGGGCGAGGGCGAACTCCACGGCCCGGCCGCCCTCGGCCGTGATCGTCCCCTCGACCCGCTGGAGCGCCCCGGACCGCAGCCAGTCGCTCTGGGCCCGGTCGGCCGCCTGCTTCTCCAGCTCCAGCAGTCCGGCCTTCTCCTCCTTCGCCAGCCGGTCCTCGATCTTCTTCGCCTCGGCGATCTTCGCGGCGATCCGCTTCTTGGCGTCCGCCATCCGGAGCCGCTCGGTCTCCAGCCGCTTCCACTGCGTGCTCGCGTTCGTCGCGTACGCGTCCAGCTCGGTCTGGGCCTGCTCCAGATTGCCGAGCAGGTCCTTGGTCGCCTTCTGGCCCTGGAGCAGCCGGTTCCCCTCGTCGAGGAAGGTCCGGGGGTCGTTCGCCAGCAGGAACCGGGCCTGGGGCGGCATTCCGCCCGTCCGGTACTGGAACCGGGCCGCCGCCCCGGCCGCGGCCCGCAGATCGTCGATACGCTCCTGGGCCCGCGCGGCGTCCTTCCCGAGCCGGGCTATCTCCGCGGACTGCCGCTCGGCCCGCTCCTCCGCCAGGTTGTACGCGTCGGTCGCGGACACGGCCTGGTGATAGAGGTCCTCTATCTCGACCCGGATCTGCTCCAGGGTCTTGCCGCCGATGCCTGCGCCCGTCCCCGTACCGCTGCCCGCCCCGGCCCCCGTCCCCGCCGGGCCGCCGGTCGCCCCGCCGACCGAGCCGGGGACTCTCGGGGCCACCGGGGGAGTCGGCTCGCCCGGCGCCGCGAAGGCCGTCGCGGTCGAGGCCGCCGACAGCGTCAGCGCGCTGACCAGCACGGCCGCCGCCGCGGCCCAGAGTCGTCGCGTCACGATTCCCCCTCTTGATCCTGCTCCCGCATACGTCCGGACGTCCGCACGCCTCGTCGCGCGCACCACACCCGACCAAGCCTGATTCGCCGTCAGTGACACTCCGGCGCTGCCGTGATGGCGCCACGGCCCCACCGGAACGGACGGGGATCCCGACCTGGAGGACCGCAGCCGGGGAGCGCCCCCGGAGCCGACGACCCGTCAAGCCGCGCCCCCCTTCGGGCCCCCTTCTCCGCCGCCGTCCCACCGCGAAGCGATTCCCTGTCACCTTCCATACGCCTCGCACCCCACCAGGGTTCCCGCCCCACCCGCACGTCATTCGAACGGGTGAACGACCGCCCCTTTCACTCCCCGGTGTGCTCCCCGTGCTCCCCGCGCGGCGCCAGCGCCTCCCACGCCACCGTGACCTCCCCCTGCCGCCACCGCCGCCGGTCGTCCCCGACCGGCCAGTCCGCCGCCAGCGCCCCCACCGCCGCGATCCACCGCTGCCGCGCGCCGAGCGACGCGTACGGCGCCGCCGCCGCCCAAGCCCGGTCGAAATCCCGCAGGAAGGCATGCACCGGCTCACCCGGCACATTGCGGTGGATCAGCGCCTTCGGCAGCCGTTCCGCCAGGTCGGAGGGGCGGTCGAGGGAGCCGAGCCGGGTCGCGAAAGTGACCGTACGCGGCCCTTCGGGACCCAGCGCCACCCAGACGTGCCGCCGCCCGATCTCGTCGCACGTCCCCTCGACCAGCAGTCCGTCCGGCGCCAGCCGCCCGCACAGCCGGGCCCAGACGGCGGCCACCTCGTCCTCGTCGTACTGCCGCAGGACGTTCGCGGCCCGGATCAGCGTCGGCGGTACGTCCACGGGGACCTCGAAGCCCCCGTACCGGAACGTCAGCCCCGGCTCCTCGTACGGCCGCGCCGCCAGCACCCGCTCCGGATCGATCTCGATCCCGACCATCTCGCACCGGGGGTCGGCCTCGGCGCGCAGCCGCCGGGCCAGTTCGAGGGTGGTCCACGGGGCGGCGCCGTACCCGAGGTCCACGGCGAGCGGCCGCCCGCTCGCCCGCAGGGCGCGTCCGTGGACGGCCGCGATCCAGCGGTCCATCCGGCGCAGCCGGTTCGGGTTGGTCGTCCCGCGGGTGGCGGTACCGACGGGACGGGAGCTCATGAACCGAGGGTATGCCGCGCCGGGACCGGCGGTACGCACCCCCGTCGGGCGCCCCGGGCCCGCCCGGACCGTGCCCCTTCCTGTGCTTCCGCCCGTGCCCGGGGCCGTACCCCGAGTGCCCGCCCGGTCACGATTTGGCAAAGTGCTGGACGATAGGAAATGGAAGGATGCCCTCCGCTGTTGTGCGGTGGCGGAAGTCCGAGAGCTGCCGCCGATTTGCCGTGTCCGGAACGAGGAGGGCCCTCGCGTGAGCCAGTACGTCTCCCGCATCTCCACCGGTCTGGCCCCCCGGCTCAGATTCCCCGGGGCGCACCGCAAGCCGCGCCGGATCGCGATGCTCAGCGTCCACACCTCACCCCTCCACCAGCCCGGTACGGGCGACGCGGGCGGGATGAACGTCTACATAGTGGAGCTGGCGAAGCGGCTCGCCGCCATCAACATCGAGGTGGAGATCTTCACCCGGTCGACCGCGGGCGGCCTGCCCGGCACGGTCGAGCTGGCCCCCGGGGTCCTGGTCCGGCACGTGGACGCCGGACCGTACGAGGGCCTGGCAAAAGAGGAGCTGCCCGGCCAGCTCTGCGCCTTCACCCACGGGGTGATGCGCGCCTGGGCCCGCCACCGCCCCGGCCACTACGACCTGGTCCACTCCCACTACTGGCTCTCCGGCCATGTCGGCTGGCTGGCCGCCGAACGCTGGGGCGTCCCCCTCGTCCACGCCATGCACACCATGGCCAAGGTCAAGAACGCGGCACTGGCCGAGGGCGATACCCCCGAACCGGCCTCCCGGGTCATCGGCGAGACGCAGATCGTGACCGCCGCCGACCGGCTGATCGCGAACACGGCGGAGGAGGCGGACGAGCTGATCCGCTTCTACGACGCCGATCCGGCGAAGGTCGCCGTGGTCCACCCCGGGGTCAACCTCGACCGCTTCCGCCCGGACCCGGACCCCGACCCGGCCAGCTCCACCGGCACGTCCCGCGACCGGGCCCGGGACCGGCTCGGCATCCCCCGGGACGCCTTCGTCCCCCTCTTCGCCGGACGGATACAGCCCCTCAAGGCCCCCGACGTCCTCCTCCGCGCCGTTGCCGTCCTGCTGGACCGCGACCCGTCCCTCCGCTCCCGGCTGTACGTCCCGATCGTCGGCGGCCCCAGCGGCAGCGGCCTCGCCAAGCCCGAGGGCCTCCAGAAGCTGGCCGCCCGGCTCGGCACCGCCGATGTCGTCCACTTCCACCCACCGGTCGGCCAGGACCGGCTCGCCGACTGGTTCCGGGCCGCGAGCGTGCTGGTGATGCCCTCGTACAGCGAATCCTTCGGCCTGGTGGCGATCGAGGCGCAGGCCACCGGCACACCGGTGGTCGCGGCGGCGGTCGGCGGGCTGCCCGTCGCCGTCCGCGACGGCCGTACGGGCATCCTCGTCGAGGGCCACGACCCGGCCCACTACGCCGACGCGCTCCGCCGCCTGCTGGACGATCCGGCGCTGGCGGACCGGATGGGTACGGCGGCGGCCCGGCACGCGGAGTCCTTCGGCTGGGACGCGGCGGCGGCGGCCACGGCCGACGTCTACACCGCCGCCATGCAGGAACACCGCCGCCGGGTACGCTCGCACCATGTCTGACGACGGCGTATCCGCGGCGCGGCCGGGGTCCCGGGAGTCCCCGGCCGAGGCCCTCGAACGGTCCCTGCGCGAGACGGGCGCGGAGTGGGAGAGCCCGGAGCCGGGTTCGTACGTGGTCAGCCTCCCCGGCAGCCGCAAGCTGACGACGAACGTCGCCCTGCGGATCGGCGCGCACTCCCTCTCCGTCAACGCGTTCGTCATCCGCCACCCGGACGAGAACGACGCGGCGGTGCACCGCTGGCTGCTGGAGCGGAACCTCAAGCTCTACGGGGTGTCGTACGCGATCGACCACCTCGGCGACATCTATCTCACCGGCCGCCTCCCGCTCGCCGTCATCACCCCCGGCGAACTCGACCGGCTGCTGGGCGCGGTCCTGGAAGCCTCGGACGGCGCGTTCAACACCCTGCTGGAGCTGGGCTACGCGAGCGCCATCCGCAAGGAGTACGCCTGGCGGGTCTCGCGCGGCGAGTCGACCCGCAACCTGGCGGCCTTCACCCACCTCACGGGCGAGACCCCGGCGAAGGACTGACCTCGTCGGCCGCCGCCGCCGGCGCGTCGAGCGCCGCGTTGTGGAACTCCCGCTCGCCCCGGCGGCAGGGCGCCCGGAAGTACGCCCCGGCAGCCTCCCGGAGACCGCACCCCAGCAGGGCCATGGTCACCCGGGTGGCCTCCGCGCCGTGACAGCCGTCCTCTTTAAGGAACGCCTGGAGTACGTCGGTGTCCCCGGACGCCGCCCGTACGGGCCGCGCCCGCTCCACGGCGGCGGCGATCCGGGCGTCCCGCCCGGCGCTCACGCGGCGGCCCCCGAAGGCCCGGCGGCCCGGGCGTCCCGCTGGAACTCGTGCACGACCTCGATCCGCCCCACGATGTGCGCGTTGAACTCGTCCAGCTCCTCTGCCGGTACCCACAGTTCGAGAATCGTCCGCCCACCGGCCTGCTGTACGGGATAGCGGCGCAGAAACTCCGAGTCGACCTCGAACCGGGTGACGAACCCGGCGCCGGAGTGCTTCACGTTCCAGTCCCGTGCGATGGCGATCGCGTACTCCTCGTTCAGCACGGGATAGAAGATCGGCTGCTCGGGCAGCCTCGGCGGCCACGCCCGCCACTCCAGCCCCGCCACCAACGCCAACTCCTCGGGCCCGGTGGGCCGCCACAAGGTGGTGGTGGGTCGTACGGTCGTCATGGCTCGGCTCTCCGGTCGCGGTCTCGTCGCCCGGACGCTACCGGCCCCCACCATCCCCCGACCACCGCTTTCTCCCTCCGACTGGCGGAGTTTCCCCACCCACGACGGCATGGCGCCCCGGCCGCGAGAGGCGCCCGCGCATCCTGAGAGCCCTCACCCGTCCCACCCCAGGAGCGGACCATGACCCACCGCGTCCGACCGGCGTCCCCGGGGGAACCGGCCGTCGTCGGCCTCGCCCTTGCCGCGGTCCTGGCGGCGGCCTTCGCCCAGGGCTCGTGGGAATGGTTCTCCACCTATATCGGTCTGACCCTGATCGCCCTGATCGTCTGCTTCTACCCCCGCCCGGCCCCGACCTCCGGCGACACCCCCGCCTACGCCCGCGATCTGACGGCCTACGCCCTGATCCTCGGCCTGAGCGCGGCCCTGGCCCTGGCCCCCGCGATACAGCGCTGGCCCTGGCTCTTCCCCATGCCGGCCACCCGCGCGGACTGCCCGTCCCTGGGCACGTACGCCGCCCTCCGCACGTCAGCCGCCCTCCCCACGACCCCCGCCCCGCCCCCCGATGCCCTGTCCTTCGCCGCCCGAAAGGCATCCCACGAGGCGGTGGCGGACTGCCTCGCCTTCACCACGACCCGCTGGCTCCCGGTCTACGCGATCGCAGTCGCGCTGCTGGTCGCCGCGTCGGTCCACCTCCGCAACCGGCCCCGCCGGGGCGGGCCCGGGCAGGTCGGCTAGTTTTGCCGGTATGAATGATCAGGATCCACTGGTGTCGACGCTCACCAGCACGCTCATCGATGTCGTGTGGTGGCTGGAGACATGTGACGACGACGAAGTGGACCCGGACTCCGCGGTGAAGACGATGGAGAACGTGGCAGCGACCCTCGCGGACCTGCCTCCGGCCCACCACGAGCGCCTCCTGGAGACACTCGCGACCCTGGCGGACAGGGAACCGGACCCCGAGCGCCGGGAGTTCCTGGAGTCCTTCCCCTCGGACTTCGGCCTGGTCGACGACGGGGAGGACTGACCGCCTCGCCGGAGCGATCCTCCGGATCGGCCGCCGTACCATGCTTCGGAGAGGCATCGAAAACGTGGGCTTGGCCCGCGCGCTGCAACGACTGGATCTCTACAGCGGACGGTGAGGACGGCAGCACACTGGTGGCATGCACCGGCGTCCGACGGACCCGCCAGGACCGGTCAGGGTCAGATGCCTACTGATCATCCCGCCAACAACACGCTTTCCAAGTCTGCTGGTGGGGTTGGTGGGAGGTGTGCAGGGCCGTCCACCTGCGTTCATGGGCGTTTGGGCGTGGGAGCTGACGAGGAGAGAGACGCTCGCAGAATTGCGGAGGTAGATTCTGTTGACGCGCTTTCAGTGGGTCCTCACTATGTTGTGGGTATTGACAGAGAGGCCCGCGCTAAGAAAATATCGCTGGATAGTTACGTTCGGCGATTTGTCTCACGAATCTCGCAGGCTGGTCTTAGTGGACCGCTTGGAACTCGGATCCTTTCCCACGTAGATACGGTTGAATATAGGGAACTCTCTGTCATTCGTACCCTAATTCCTGGGCAGAGTGACCTCTCCTATTGTAATGACTCTGTTTTTGTTCGTCGCGGTTCCTCTACAAAAAGAGTCGAAGACTTGAAGCAGGTTGTAGCCCTCGGGAAGCAGTTCGCCTAGCGCGTCCGGAGGCGTGCTTCCAACCCCGCAAGGTCGGCGGGAGCTGCCATTGGGGCGAGAGATCGGGGGCCGTAAGCTTTCGCGGCTCGGGCGGTTTGTGAATCTGCCCGCTGTTGGTCCGAGTGGGCCCCCGGTCTTCGAGGTTCGTCCCATGGTGGCTGCCTAAAGCCGCGGAGCCGACCCCCGGCCACAGAGGGGTTCTCCCGCCCAGCGACCCGCAGCTTGTCGCGCGGGTCGGCCGGGCCGCGTGCGGCGCGCTTGCGCGGCGCCTCGAAGCAGTAGCGAGAGAATTGCAACTCACTCCAGCTGGCAGCGCTGTGGGCGTTGGCGGTCGCGTTCGATCTCGGTGGCGACTGTCTCGGCGCAGGTCAGGACGAGGCGGAGCCGTGAGAGGACGTCGCGGCGCGCTTGGGCGATCAGTTCGTCATGGGCCGGGCTGTCGCCTCGGGGGGACCAGTTGCCGTGGTGGCTGTGCTCGTTGACCACGTCGCGACAGAAGCGGACGACCGCGTTCATAGACGCGCGGAAGTCGTCCTGATAGTCCTGCTCAACCTCCGGGCGGAGGGGGCGCTCGTCGGGCCGGCCGTCGCCGTCGCAGGCGGTGGGGCTGGTCACGGAGCCTGCTGGCGGCGCGCGGTACGGCTGATGGGGAATACGGACAGAAGGTAGCGGATTTCGTCGTCTTGGACGGTGCGGCTGTACAGCTCGCCCTTTGCCAGGAGGCTTAAGGCATTCTCCTGTTCGGCACGGTTGGTGAGCCGGTGGCGGACCGCCGTGGCTGCCTGTAGGTCGAGTTGGTCGGCGATGTGATCGGCCCTCGTGTGGAGCCGACGGACCGCGAGGCGTGGGGTCGCGGCAGGGTGGGAGCCGAGTCGGAACGTTCGGTTCGTGCCGGGGGCGTAGACGATCGCCTGGCACCGGAAACCCGGGCGAAGCTCCAGCCGAGGCATCCTCGACATGGTCAGCACGCCTCCACCCCCGCGGCCTCGGCGCGGAGTTCGGCCGCGACTGTGTAGCCGCGGTGGTCGCCGCTGATACGGATCTCGGCCGCGTAGGCGCTGACCAGGGCCAGGCCCCGGCCGCCTAGGGATTCTTCGTCCGCGTGTGTGACGCGGGGGCGGCTACCGGTACCGCCGCAGTCGGTGACCGAGATGGTCGCGGTGGTCTCCGTGTAGGTGACGGCCAGGTGGAAACTTCCGTGACCGTCACGGCTGTGGGCGATGGCGTTGGTGCCGAGCTCGGTGACGACCAGCAGTGCTTCGTCCATGCACGGATGGGGGCCGAGGGCGACTCGGGTCCAGTGGCGAGCGCGGCTGACCTCTTGAGGCTGCCCGGTGAAGAGGCGTTGATAAGTCGGCACGGTGCGTGTCCTCCATCCCTGGTGACCTGCTGGCTCGTACGGCTCTGCGGCCATCGGCTGACGTGGACGCTTGCGAGCCGTAGAATTAGTACTAGCACCGTACTTGCTGTGCGGGCACTTGAAGTGCGGGGTCGAACTTTTCGTGCGGATGGATGCCGCATAGCGTTCGCCATAGGTCGGTGCCTGGCCGTTTCGCCGAGGAGAAGGGGACCCGGATGTTCGGGCTGATGGTGCGGTTCACGTGCAAGGACGAGGCTGCCGCTGCCGCGTTCGACGAGCTGGTGGCGCGGACCGGCGAGCACATTCGTGCGAACGAACCTGGAACGGTGATCTACACCGTGCATCGCGTTGACGGCCGGCCGCTGGAGCGGATCTTCTACGAGCTCTACCGCGACGCCGCCGCCTTCGAGGTGCACGAGTCGCAGGGCTACGTACAGGAGTTCCTCGAAGAGCGCGAGCAGCACCTCGCCTCGACTCAGGTGGACCGCCTGGACTTCGTATCGGGCAAGGGTGTGGACGTTGAGCGCTGAGTACGAGAAGTCCCTCGGGCGGAAGATCGCCTTCAACCGCAAGCGACGGGGGCTGTCGCAGAAGGAGTTCGCCGGACTGCTCGACCGGTCGGAAGCCTGGGTCTCCCAGGTGGAGCGCGGCGTTCGCCGTGTCGACCGGATGACGGTCCTGGAGAAGGTCGCCGAAGTCCTCGATATGCCCGTTGCCGAATTGGCCGCGGAGGCGCCGATCGTGGCATCCGTCGCCGAAGGCGAGCCCCCGGGGGCGAGCCGGCTGCGGCTCGTACTCAGCTCGGCCCACTCGCTCAAAGCGATTCTCGGGCAGTCCGAGCCGCCGGACATCCCCGCACTGCGGGCCGATGTCGATCGGGCCTGGTCCCTGACGCATGAAGGTAACTACGCCGATCTGGCCGACCTCCTGGAGGATCTGGTCCCGCGCCTGGAGTCGGCCACCCGCGGATGCGCCGAAGGAGAGCGCCCCGGGCTGTTCCGGCTGCTTGCCGCGATGTACCACACGTGCAGTGCGGCGCTGGCGAACTCGGGCGAGCCGGAGGCCGCGTGGATCGCGGTGGACCGTGCCGTGGTCGCGGCCGAGCGGGCGGGGGACCCCCTGCTGATGGCGGCCGGTGAGTTCCGGCTCTCGATCGTCTTCCTCGGGGCGCGTCATTACGAGCAGGCCGCCCGCGTATCGGGAAGTGCCGCGGACGCGCTCGCGCCGCTGGCCGAAGGCGGCGAACCCGAAGCCGTCGCGATGCGAGGGGCTCTCACCCTTCAGCGCGCCGTGGCCGCCGGCCGGTTGAACCACGCGGATGACGCCTACGCCCACCTCCGCCTGGCGAAGGAGCTGGCCGAGCGGGTCGGCGACGGACGCAACGACTACAACACGGAGTTCGGCCCCGCCAACGTCGCACTCCACGAAGTCGCCGTCGCCGTCGACCTGGGGGATGCCGGAATCGCCTTGCGGGCGGCGGAGGACGTGGATGCCTCCGGGCTGTCCTCGGAGCGTCAGGCCCGTTTCGGCATCGACCTCGCCAAGGCACACGCCCAGCGTCGTCAGATCGACCTGGCGGTCGACTCTCTGGTCAGGGCCCGCGAACTGCTGCCCGAGATGTTCCGCGCCAAGCCCGCGGTCAAGCAACTGGTGGCCGACCTGCTGGCGATGAGCCCCCTGCCATCCGATCAGCTTCGTGAGCTCGCGAGAGAGTTGGGCGTACAAGAAATGCGGACTGGTACCTGAAGTACTAGACAGTACTTCGTGTGCGAGTTATCGTGGAGGGCGTCGGCAGGCTCCCCTTGCGACTGACCAGCGGGTCGGTATCCCGGCCGGGAGCAGGGGATGCGATTGCCGTTTTCGCGCATGACGTGGATCCCGCCTCTGGGAGGAGTGATCGCTGTGACACTGAACCGCCACTTCCGCGACATCATCCGTATCGGGCCCATGTGGGTCGGGGACGCGTGCGGCCATTGCGGACGTCGGAAGCGTGCCGCCGCCGGGTCGGCGTTCCGTAATGACTGCTGTTCAGCCCGCTGAATGGGCTGGCCGACCGGTCTGCTGACAGCTCTCGCGCGTGTGGTGCCGTCCGGATTCGATCGAGACCCTCCGGACGGTCGCCCAGGGCGTGATCCCCTTGACGGCCCCGAGGCGGTCCCGTCCCAACACCAAGCCCCCTGCCTGCGGAGAACGCGCAGGCAGGGGGCTTGGGTCGATATGGCTTACTTCTTCTTGCCCTGGTTCTTCACGGCCTCGATCGCCGACGCCGCCGCGTCCGGGTCGAGGTAGCGGCCGCCGGGGGTGAGCGGCTTGAAGGCGGCGTCCAGCTCGTAGTAGAGGGGGATGCCGGTGGGGATGTTGAGGGACGCGATGTCCGCGTCCGAGATGCCGTCCAGGTGCTTGACCAGGGCGCGCAGGGAGTTGCCGTGGGCGGCGACCAGGACCGTGCGGCCCGCGAGGAGGTCGGGGACGATGCCGTCGTACCAGTACGGCAGCATCCGGCCGACGACGTCCTTCAGGCACTCGGTGCGGGGGCGCAGCTCCGGCGGGATGTCCGCGTAGCGGGCGTCGGCGCTCTGGGAGTACTCGGAGCCGTCCTCGATGGGGGGCGGCGGGGTGTCGTAGGAGCGGCGCCAGAGCATGAACTGCTCCTCGCCGAACTCGGCGAGCGTCTGGGCCTTGTCCTTGCCCTGGAGGGCGCCGTAGTGGCGCTCGTTGAGGCGCCAGGAGCGGTGGACCGGGATCCAGTGCCGGTCGGCGGATTCCAGGGAGAGCTGGGCGGTGCGGATCGCCCGCTTCTGGAGGGACGTGTGGAGTACGTCGGGCAGCAGCCCGGCGTCCTTCAGCAGCTCACCGCCGCGGACCGCCTCCTTCTCGCCCTTCTCGGTGAGGTTGACGTCCACCCAGCCGGTGAACAGGTTCTTCGCGTTCCATTCGCTCTCGCCGTGGCGGAGGAGGATCAGCTTGTACGGTGCGTCGGCCATGCGTACGAGCCTAATGGAACCCTTCCCCGGCCCACCTCCGGGACGGTTGACGACGGCCGTCAAACGTCTGGTGTCCTCACGACAGTGTGTGTAATGTGCGGAACCAGATAGAGACACTTACATCGAGCGGGAGCCGGGGGGACGACGCATGGTCTGGGCGGGGGTACGGCGCGCCGTACGGGAGAGCGTGGCGGGGATGCCCCCGCAGTTCTGGTGGCTCTGGACCAGCACCCTGGTCAACCGGCTCGGCGGGTTCGTCGCCACCTTCCTGGTGCTCTATCTCACCGTCGACCAGGGCCGCTCCGCCTCCTTCGCCGGGTTCGTCGTCTCCCTCTACGGGTTCGGCGGCGTCGTCGGCGCGATCGGCGGCGGGATCATGGCCGACCGGCTCGGCCGAAGGCCCACCCTGCTGGTCACCCAGCTGGCGTCCGCCGTCGCCGTCGGCGTGCTCGGCTTCGTCCAGCATCCGGCCGCCATCGCCGCCGTCGCCGCGCTCGTCGGCGCGGTGACGACCGCGTCCCGGCCCGCCGTCCAGGCGATGATGGCCGATATCGTGCCCGCCGAGGACCGGGTCCGCGCCTACTCCCTCAACTACTGGGCCATCAACCTCGGCTTCGCCGTCTCCGCGACCGCCGCCGGGTTCATCGCCGAGTACAGCTATCTGATCGGCTTCCTGGGCGAGGCCGTGATGACGCTGGCCTGCGCGATCATCGTCTTCGTCAAACTGCCCGAGTCCCGGCCCGAGCGGACCGGCGGCAAGGGCGCCGCCGACTCGGCCGAACCCTCCGTGAGCATGTGGACCGTCGCCCGCGACGGAAAGTTCATGAGCCTCACCGGCCTCTGGTTCCTGCTGGCGCTGATCTTCACCCAGGGCTATGTAGGACTGCCCCTCGCGATGGGCGAGGACGGACTCTCCTCGTCGCAGTTCGGCCTGGTCATGGCCTTCAACGGGGTACTGGTCGTGGCCCTCCAGATCCCGGTCACCCGCTTTATCGAGCACCGAGACCCCCGCCCGCTGCTGGTCGTCTCCGCCCTGCTCGCGGGGTACGGCTACGGGCTCACCGCCTTCGCGGGCTCCATGGCCTTCTACGCCCTCACCGTCGCCGTCTGGACCCTCGGCGAGATCATCAGCGCCCCCACCCAGGCGGGTCTCGTCGTCCGGCTCTCCCCGCTCCACGGGCGCGGGCGCTACCAGGGCGTCCACAACATGACCTGGTCCGTCGCCACCCTCGTCGCGCCTCTGATGGCCGGGCTGGTCATCGACCGCTACGGCGCCGACTGGCTCTGGGCCATGTGCGCCGTCCTCGGTACCGTCTCCGCCGCCGGGTACTGGCTGCTGATGCGGCACCTCGAAGCCGAGGGGAAGTCCGCCGGGCTCGGCAAATCCGCCGGGCCCGTCGCCGAGGGCACCGCGAAGATCCCCGGCGCGGTCGAGACCCCGGGCCTCGTCCCCGTCACCGAACCGGCCGGGGAGCCCGGACCCCCTACGGCCCCCGACCGGGCCCGCGAGACCGCCGACTGAGCCGCGGACGTACAGGGATCCGGGCGTACGGCAGAGGGCCCGCCGGTCATGACGACCGGCGGGCCCTCCTCGTCTCATGTCGGTGGCGGCCGGACCTCAGCCGCAGCAGCCGCCGCACTGGCACGGCGACCCCGACTGGCAGCCGCAGCCGCAGCCCGAGCCGCAGCCGCACGCGCCCAGCAGCGGAAGTCGGATCGCGTCGCGTGACTCGTCGGCGGGTGGTTCCCGCCGGGGGTCCGGAGTGGGGGACTCGGCCATGGACTCCTCCTCAAGGGATGCGGAGGCGCGCCCGCCCCCGGCGCGCACGCCTTTCCGCCTCTCGCCATTTGATGCCCGCTCCGACAGGCGCGTCAACCGCGCGCGGAGGCACGGAACCGGCCCCGGGAGGCCGGACCGCGGGGTCCGCGAGTCCCGGCTCCCACCCGCGTCCCTACGGCTCCACCGGCCCCTGCGGGTCGATCGTGTCCACCTGGTCCGCCTGGTCCACCCCGGCCATCGTGTCCGGCTGGAGCTCGTCCGCGTGCTCACCCGTCACCAGGTAGACGACGCGCTTCGCCACCGACACCGCGTGGTCCGCGAACCGCTCGTAGTACCGGCCCAGCAGCGTGACGTCCACCGCCGTCTCGATGCCGTGCTTCCACCGGTCGTCCATCAGATGCTGGAACAGCGTCCGGTGCAGCAGATCCATCTCGTCGTCGTCGGTCTCCAGCTGGAGCGCCAGATCGACGTCCTTGGTGATGATCACCTCGGCCGCCTTCGCCATCAGCCGCTGCGCCAGCTGGCCCATCTCCAGGATCGTCGCCTGGAGGTCGCGCGGCACCGGCGACTCCGGGAACCGCAGCCGGGCCAGCTTCGCCACATGCTGCGCCAAATCGCCCGAGCGCTCCAGATCGGCGCTCATCCGCAGCGACGTCACCACGATCCGCAGATCCGTGGCGACCGGCTGCTGCCGCGCCAGCAGGGCGATGGCCCGGCCCTCCAGATCGTGCTGGAGATCGTCGACCTTCTGATCGGCCGCGATCACACTCTCGGCCAGCTTCAGATCCGCGTCGAGCATCGCCGTCGTGGCGCGCCCTATGGCCGACCCGACCAGCCGGGCCATCTCCACCAGACTCTCGCTGATCGAGTCCAGTTCCTCGTGGTACGCGTCCCGCATGGAGTTCCCTCTCTCGGTGACCGTGTCCGGTCGCGGTGACCGGGATCCGGGCGGGGCCTCGGGTTCGGGCCCTACGGTCCCACGGTCGGCGCCCCAGTCGACGCCGCACGTCCGCACAGGTGAACCGACCCCGTCCCCCCGGTGAACTCTGGGCGACGAGTCCCGTGCGGAACGTCCACGACCGGGACCGACGCGATGACCATGCCTAACCTTGAGGCATGGACGTGAACGCGGCGGTCGCCGCAGCGGCGGCGCTCGCCGGTCTTCTGACCGGTGTCTTCGCCGTGCTGGCGTTCCGCTGGAGCGAGCGGGAACAGCGCCGGCCCACCCGGTCGTCGCTGCACACCGACGCGATACTGCCGCCCGGTGTCGACACCGTACTCTCCGTGCTGCGCTCCTCCGCCGTCGTACTGGACGAAAGCGACTCCGTCGTCAAGGCCAGCTCGGCGGCGTACGCCCTCGGGCTGGTCCGCGGCGGGAAGCTGACCGTCGAAGCGATGCTGAAGATGGCCCGCGACACCCGCCGCGACGGCGAGATCCGCCAGGTCGAACTGGATCTGCCGCGCCGGGGCCGGGGCGAGGCGCTGGCCGTCTCCGCCCGGGTCGCGCCCCTCGGCTCCCGGCTCGTCCTGCTGCTGGTCGAGGACCTCACCGAGGCCCGCCGGATCGAAGCCGTACGCCGGGACTTCGTCGCCAACGTCAGCCATGAGCTGAAGACCCCCGTCGGCGCGCTCTCCCTGCTCGCCGAGGCCGTCATGGACGCCTCGGACGACCCGGAGGCCGTCTTCCGGTTCGCCGGGCGGATGCAGATCGAGGCCGCCCGGCTGACCAGCCTCGTCCAGGAGCTGATCGACCTCTCCCGGGTCCAGAACGACGACCCGCTGGACGGCGCCGAGCCCGTCCGGGTCGACAAGGTGGTCGCCGAGGCGATCGACCGGTCCCGCCAGCCCGCCTCCGCCAAGAACATCACCATGGTCTCCGGCGGCACCGACGACCTCTACATCTGGGGGCACCGAGGCCAGCTCGCCGCCGCCCTCGGCAACCTGGTCGAGAACGCCGTCAACTACTCCCCGGCCAGGACCCGCGTCGGCATCTCGGCGCGCCGTGTCCCGGCACCGGGCGGCAACCTGATCGAGATCGCCGTGACCGACCAGGGCATCGGCATCTCGGAGAAGGACCGCGAGCGGGTCTTCGAACGGTTCTACCGGGTCGACCCCGCCCGCTCCCGCGCCACCGGAGGCACCGGCCTCGGACTGGCTATCGTCAAACACGTGGCCGCCTCGCACGGCGGGGAGGTCACGGTCTGGAGCTCCGAGGGCCAGGGTTCCACTTTCACCCTGCGACTCCCGGAAGCGGGATCCGTGTCCAGACGGGCCCGTACCGAATCCGAATCCCCACCGGAACCGGATCGCGCCCACAGAGCCGACCGGCCCCATCCCCCCACCGATCCACATACCGAGATCCCTGCCCCGGAGGTCCTTCCGTGACCCGAGTGCTTGTCGTCGAGGACGAGGAGTCGTTCAGTGACGCGCTCTCCTACATGCTCCGCAAAGAGGGGTTCGAGGTCGCCGTAGCGTCCACCGGACCCGAAGGACTCGACGAGTTCGAGCGCAACGGCGCCGATCTCGTCCTCCTCGATCTGATGCTGCCCGGACTCCCCGGTACCGAGGTCTGCCGCCAGCTGCGCGGCCGCTCCAACGTCCCGGTCATCATGGTGACCGCGAAGGACAGCGAGATCGACAAGGTCGTGGGCCTGGAGATAGGCGCCGACGACTACGTCACCAAGCCGTTCTCCTCGCGCGAACTGGTCGCCCGGATCCGCGCCGTGCTGCGCCGCCGCGGCGAACCGGAGGAGGTCGCCCCGGCCGCGCTGGAGGCCGGTCCCGTCCGGATGGACGTCGACCGGCATGTCGTCACCGTCTCCGGCGGCAAGATCGACCTTCCGCTGAAGGAGTTCGACCTGCTGGAGATGCTGCTGCGGAACGCGGGCCGGGTGCTCACCCGGATGCAGCTGATCGACCGGGTCTGGGGCGCGGACTACGTCGGCGACACCAAGACCCTCGACGTCCACGTCAAGCGGCTGCGCGCCAAGATCGAGCCCGACCCGGGCGCGCCCAGGTATCTGGTGACGGTCCGCGGCCTCGGCTACAAGTTCGAGCCGTAGGCCGTACGGGCCGAGCAGCCCGTACGGGCCGTACGGGCTGAACAGGCCGAACAGGCCGTACGGGCTCCGGGGCTCGCCGCGCCCCGCCCCGGGGCAGCGCCCCGGGGCCGACGCGAAGGGCGCCCCACCGCTGTCGTCGGTGGGGCGCCCTTCCGCTGTTCCGCGATACCGCCCGGCTCAGTGGCCGGTGGTCTCCTCGGTCCCGGTCCCGGTCCCGGGCTCGGTGCCCTCGGTGCCGGTCCCGGTGCCGGGAGCGCCGCTCTCCGTACCCTCCGGGGCACCGGACTCCTGGCCGTCGGCGGGCTTGTCACCCTCGGCCGGCTTGTCGCCCTCGGCGCCCGGCCGGCCCTCGGGGGTCGCCGCCGGGGCGGGCGGCGCGGCGGTCGGGCCGAAGTCCTTGTAGTCGGCGGTGTTCGGGAAGACGAACGCCTCCAGGCGGATGTCACCCGTCTTGCTCAGCCGGAAGACGACGTCCTGCACCCCGCCGAGCTTCTTGGTCAGGGCCACGCCGTCCTCGATCACCGCGGCCGCGTTGCCCTTGCCGCCGATGACCACCGAGCCCTGGGCGGGCACGGTGATCGCGCCGGAGCCCGACGCGGCCGTCAGCTTCACGGTGGCGCCCGCCACGGTGACGGAGTCCAGCGTCTGGTCGGCCCGGCCGCTGTTGAAGATCGTCGCCGAGACGGCCGCGGGTCCGGCCTGGCCCGCCTTCTCCTGGGCGATCACATTCGCGTTCTGGATCGCGATGGTGTCCACGGAGGCCATCGCGGTGTCCGGCTCGACGCCGAGGGACTCCGCGTTGTTACCGGCGCCGCAAGCGGTGAGCGCGGTGAACGACAGCGCGACTGCGGACACGGCGAGGACGCCGCGGCGAAGGCGAGTAGCGCCCCCGGACGGAGTAAGGGGGAGGCTCACGGCGGCGACATCTCCTTGCAGCTATGGATCGACCCGGACGGTCCTGCTCTTGCTGAACCGGCGCAATGGAGGCCGTGCCCGCGTCAGTTCGCCCACAGATTACAGAGCCCTCCCTTCGCACCCGCACCCGACCCGCCCCTAACTGGTCCTTCGCCCCGGGCCGTGTCCTGGGAGGAGTCCCGAAGGGGCCGCGGGGGAGGGCCGCGGGGAGTGTCCCGGGCCCGTTTCGGCCCGGCGTCCGGCTTCGCGTTCCGGAGCTTCTTCCGGGCCGCGCCCCCGGACCGGGATCGCGGCGGGATTCACCGGACGGCCACCCGTCGTTTCCGGTGAAACATCCGGATGACATCCGGCACCGGATGTCATCCGGATTTCGGCGGCCCCGATCAATTCACGGCGACCGGTCGGCGGGGAACCGGTGATGTGCCGGGATCTCCTTCGATGTGTGGTGCGGATGAGGCGGTATTGATTACCGGAGATCATTCGAAGATCAATTCAGGATTCCGCCGGCCGACCCTCCGTACGGGTGACCGAGGACCGAACGGAGTACGGGAAGTTCACCGGCGAGAACCAGGCAAATCGGGACGTTCGGCCGCCTCGACGCCCGTCCCGCCAGGCGTGACGCCCATGTTTCCGCCTGTCCGCGCAGCCGCTCCGACCTGCGAATACCGTGTTCCGCAAGCCGTCCACAGCACGTTCGCGTCGCTGTTGTCAAGCCCCGAGATATGCTCTGACCTGCGAAAACGCCATTCAGAAGAAGCTGTATCCGTGTTACCCTGGATAGCCACGGAAGGGGTACCTGTCACATGACGTTCAAGGTTGGCGACACCGTGGTCTATCCCCATCACGGGGCCGCGCTGATCGAGGCCATCGAAACTCGCCAGATCAAAGGCGTGGACAAGACCTACTTGGTGCTCAAGGTCGCTCAGGGCGACCTGACGGTTCGCGTACCGGCGGACAATGCCGAGTTCGTGGGCGTACGCGATGTGGTCGGCCAGGACGGGCTGGACCGGGTCTTCGAGGTGCTTCGCGCGCCGTACGCCGAGGAGCCGACGAACTGGTCCCGTCGTTACAAGGCAAACCTGGAGAAGCTCGCCTCCGGTGATGTCATCAAGGTCGCCGAGGTCGTTCGCGACCTGTGGCGTCGTGAGCGTGAGCGTGGGCTCTCCGCCGGTGAGAAGCGGATGCTCGCGAAGGCCCGCCAGATCCTGGTGAGCGAACTCGCCCTCGCGGAGAACACCAACGAGGACAAGGCCGAGGCCCTGCTCGACGAGGTTCTCGCGTCCTGACGCGCGCGGCTGACCGGACCGCCCCGCGCGGACGTACCGGATCAGCCCACCGCACACACAACTGCCGCGGTGCCCGCCGACACGATGTGATCCCCATTGATCACCGAACTGTTGCCGGGCACTGCGGCATGTTCGTCCGCTGCCGTCGTCATCCGTCCGCGATGACGCCGTCGGCGCATGTCACAGCTGTCCCAGGAGACCTGGCCCCCAGAGGAGGCCCGGCCCTGGTGTGCCGGGCCCGGGGGCTGGCGCGGACCGTCGTCACGGAAGGGTCCGTCAAGGCTTCGTACCCGGCACGCTGAGGCCATACCCATCCGGGCCGAGGAAACAAACCTGCCGGAGTGCAACCGATGTCAGACCGATCGCTCACACCCCGCACCGCGGCGGTCATCCCGGCCGCCGGACGGGGGGTACGGCTCGGCCCCGGCGCCCCCAAGGCGCTCCGGGTGCTCAGCGGCACCCCCATGCTGGTCCACGCCGTCCGCGCGATGGCCGCGTCCAACGCCGTCGGCCTGGTGGTGGTCGTCGCGCCGCCCGAGGACGCCCAGGGCGTACGGGCCCTGCTGGCCGATGTCGCCCTGCCGGAGCGCACCGAGGTGACCGTGGTCCCCGGCGGCGCGACCCGCCAGGAGTCCGTACGGCTCGGCCTCGCCGCCGTACCCGACGACGTCACGGTCGTCCTCGTGCACGACGCCGCCCGCCCGCTGGTGCCCGTCGACACCGTCGACGCCGTCATCGAGGCGGTACGCGACGGGGCGCCCGCGGTCGTCCCGGCGCTGCCGCTCGCGGACACCGTCAAGGAGGTGGAGCCGGGCGCCAAGGGGGCGCCCGAGCCCGTCGTGGCCACCCCCGAGCGGGCCCGGCTGCGGGCCGTACAGACCCCGCAGGGCTTCGATCGCGCCACCCTGCTGCGGGCCCATGACCAGGTCCCGCCGGAGGGCGAGGGCGCCACGGACTGCGCGGGCATGGTGGAACGGCTGGGGGAGCCGGTCGTCGTCGTGCCCGGGCACGAGGAGGCGTTCAAGGTGACCCGTCCGCTCGATCTCGTACTCGCCGAGGCGGTACTCGCCCGCAGGAGGGCCAACGATGGCTTCTGATTCCGCGCCGCTGGTGCCGCTGGTCGGTATCGGTACCGACGTCCACGCCTTCGAGGCCGGGCGCGAGCTGTGGTGCGCCGGGCTGCTCTGGGAGGGCGAGGCCGCCGGGCTCGCCGGACACTCCGACGGCGACGTCGCCGCCCACGCCGCCTGCGACGCGCTCTTCTCCGCGGCGGGTGCGGGCGACCTCGGCGCCCACTTCGGCACCGGCCGGCCCGAGTGGTCCGGCGCGTCCGGGGTCACCCTGCTGGCCGAGGCGGCGCGGATCGTCCGGGCCGAGGGCTTCGAGATCGGCAATGTCGCCGTCCAGGTGATCGGCATCCGCCCGAAGGTCGGCAAGCGCCGCGACGAGGCGCAGAAGGCGCTGGGCGCGGCGGTCGGCGCGCCGGTGTCGGTCTCCGGCACGACGACGGACGGGCTGGGCCTCACGGGTCGCGGCGAGGGCCTGGCGGCGATCGCCACGGCCATCGTCTTCCGCACGTCCTGACCCCCTCCGGGGCCTCGCCCCGGCCCCTTCCCCCTGCGGGCCCGCCCAGCCGGAGACCTCCAGGGGCGCGGCGACCCTCCCGCGCCTCTGCGGGGTCGGCCGACCGGGGCTCTTCAACGCTGCGTGGATCCCCGCCCCCGCAGGGGTGGCCAGGGGGCTCTTGGGGGCGCGGGGAACCGCGCGACCAGCCACTTGCGGTCCGCGGACCGGTGGCGGCCTCGCCCGGCAGACGGAACCGCGCCGTGACGCGCGATGCCGTATGCCGTCCAGACGCCGTCTGTGGCTGGTCGCGCGGTTCCCCGCGCCCCTGAAAAGCCTCCGCCTGGCCGCCTTCGCCGGGAGGCGGGATGCTCCTGAGAACTCCGTGCAGAGGGCCTTCGGGGCGTCGGCGCCGTTCCGGTGAACGGGTTCCGGCGGAACGCCGGAGATATCCATGGGTGTGGCATGGTTCACAGGGCGGGCGGTCGTGACGCGCGATCGTCCGTTACTCACGGGTCGTGATCACGGCCCAGGAAGGTGGAGTCATGTCCGCAGCGCTCTCCGACGAGCTGAAGTCCCTGCTCGACTCGCCCGTCTTCGTCATCGTCGCCACCATCCAGCCCGACGGGAGCCCTCAGGTGTCCCCGGTCTGGGTGAAACGCGACGGGGACGACGTACTGATCTCCACCACGATCGGGCGGCAGAAGGAGAAGAACCTCCGGCGCGACCCCCGGGTGACCGTGGTGGTCCAGCCGTTCGACGCGCCGTACACCTATGCCGAGATCCGGGGCACGGCGCAGCTGGCCACCGAGGGCGGGCCGGAGCTGATCGACGAGCTGTCGCGGAAGTACACCGGCCAGGCGTACGCGGACTTCAACCCGGCCGCGCAGGAGGACGCCCAGCGGGTGGTCGTACGGATCACGCCGCGCAAGGTCGTCGGCCGGATCTGACCCCCGCCGCGCCGGGCCGCCCGGTACGGCGGGCCGGCGTCGCCGGTCCCCGGGTCTTCCGCCGCCCGGTGGTGAAGGTGGGCCGGAAAGTGCGCCTGAGTTGCCCGGGGCCGGGTGAATGGCCGGGATGGTACGGGCCGTGGCCGGGAAGGAGCGTGGCACTGCCGCACGCCCACTACCCTGGGGGGGTGACTATTCGCCTGTACGACACCAGCGCCCGGCAGATCCGTGACTTCGCCCCGCTCACACCGGGCTGTGTCTCGATCTACCTCTGTGGCGCCACCGTGCAGGCCGCTCCGCACATCGGCCACATCCGGTCGGGGCTGAACTTCGACATCATGCGCCGCTGGTTCGTCTACCGCGGCTACGACGTCACCTTCATCCGCAATGTCACCGACATCGACGACAAGATCATCCAGAAGTCGGCGGACCAGAACCGCCCCTGGTGGTCCATCGGTTACCAGAACGAGCGCGCCTTCAACGCGGGCTACGACGCCCTCGGCTGCCTGCCGCCCACCTACGAGCCGCGCGCCACCGGCCACGTACCCGAGATGATCGAGATGATGCGCGGTCTGATCGAGCGGGGCCACGCCTACGCCGTCGACGGCAATGTCTACTTCGACGTGAAGTCCTTCCCGGGCTATCTGGAGCTCTCCAACCAGGACCTCGACGGACTCCGCCAGCCCGCCGCCGAGGGCGAGACCGGCAAGCGCGACCACCGCGACTTCGCGATGTGGAAGGCGAGCAAGCCCGGCGAGCCCGACTGGGAGACCCCGTGGGGCCGCGGCCGTCCCGGCTGGCACCTGGAGTGCTCCGCGATGGCCCACAAGTACCTGGGCACCGCCTTCGACGTGCACGGCGGCGGGATCGACCTGATCTTCCCGCACCACGAGAACGAGATCGCCCAGGCCAAGGCGTACGGCGACGACTTCGCGAACTACTGGGTGCACAACGCCTGGGTCACCCTGGCGGGCGAGAAGATGTCCAAGTCCCTCGGGAACTCGGTCCTCGTCTCCGAGATGGTCCAGCGCTGGCAGCCGATCGTGCTCCGCTACTACCTGGGCACGCCGCACTACCGCTCCATGATCGAGTACAGCGAGTCGGCCCTGGACGACGCCGCCGCGGCGTTCGCCCGGATCACCGGTTTCCTGACCCGGGTCCGGGAGAAGGCGGGTACGGACATCGAGCCCACGCCCGAGGTGCCGCTCGCCTTCGCCGAGGCCATGGACGACGACCTGGGCGTACCGCAGGCCCTGAGCGTCGTCCACACCACGGTCCGGCAGGGGAACTCGGCGCTCGCCGCCGACGACAAGGAGACCGCGATCGCCCGCGCCGCCGAGGTCCGGGCGATGCTCGGGGTGCTCGGTCTCGACCCCTTCGACGCCCACTGGGCGGGCGAGTCCGAGGACAGCGACGATCTCCACGGCGCCGTCGACAGCCTGGTGCGGCTGGTGCTCCAGCAGCGCGAGGCGGCCCGGGTCCGTAAGGACTGGGGTACGGCGGACGCGATCCGCGACCAGCTCCAGCAGTCCGGTCTGGTCATCGAGGACGGTCCGGACGGCCCGCGGTGGTCGCTCGGGAAGCGGTGACGGCGGACGGCGGGGAGCCGGTGAACCGGGTGCCCGGGGGCCGGTGAACCGGGGATCCGGCCGGTGAGTGTGCCGCCCGCGCCCGTGGGCGGCACACTGTGACATGGACCCCGCCGGTCGGGAGACCGGCACAGCCGCCCAGGCGGCGTGTTTCGATGTATTCGACAGCAGTAGCAGCAGGAAGCAGACAGTCATGGCCGGGAACAGCCAGCGCAGGAACCGCCGTACGTCCAACAAGAAGGGCGCCACGGTCGGCAGCGGTGGCAAGGGACGCCGCTCCCTTGAGGGCAAGGGCCCGACCCCGCCCGCGTCCGCCCGCAAGGGCCATGTGAAGAACCGCGTCGCCAACGCCAAGGCCAAGCAGGCCCAGCGCCGCCCCGCGCCCGCCCGGCGCGGCGGCAAGGGCACGTCGGAGATGGTCGTCGGCCGCAATCCGGTCTTCGAGGCGCTGCGCGACGGCGTGCCCGCCACCATGCTCTACGTCCAGCAGTTCATCGACAACGACGAGCGGGTCCGCGACGCCCTCCGGCTCGCCACCGACCGGGGCGACCTCCACATCATGGAGGCGCCGCGCCCCGAGCTGGACCGGATGACCGGCGGGCTCAACCACCAGGGCCTGGTCCTCCAGGTGCCGCCGTACGAGTACGCCCACCCGGAGGACCTGGCCGCCGCCGCGTTCGACGAGGGCTCCGACCCGCTGATCGTCGCCCTCGACGGGATCACCGACCCGCGCAACCTGGGCGCCGTCGTCCGCTCCGTCTCCGCCTTCGGCGGCCACGGCGTGGTGGTGCCCGAGCGGCGTGCCGCCGGAATGACGGCGGGCGCGTGGAAGACCTCCGCCGGTACCGCCGCGCGCACCCCGGTCGCCCGCGCCACCAATCTCACCCGCGCCCTGGAGGCGTACCGGAAGGCCGGTCTCACCGTGGTCGGCCTGGCCGCCGACGGTGAGCACGAGGTCGGCGAGCTGGAGGCGCTCGGCGGCCCGGTCGTCATCGTCGTCGGCAGTGAGGGCAAGGGCCTCTCCCGGCTGGTCGGCGAGACCTGTGACTTCCTGGTCAAGATCCCGATGCCGGGCGGTGCCGAGTCGCTGAACGCGGGCGTCGCGGCCGGAGTGGTGCTCTACGAGGCGGCCCGCCGCCGGGCCTGACGGCGGACCCGTCCCCGTGGCCGTCCCACGGTCCCCGTTCCTGTTCGGGTGATCGTGGGACCCGCCCGGCGCGCCGGGCTTGCGCCCCCTGCCCGGGGAGTTTCGGGGCTCTCACCTGCGCTTGACGGGCCTCGGACAGGAAAGGCGCGCCGGGGCAGTGTCCTATCGCGATGTCACTCGGTTAGATGAGTGTGGACACCAGAACGCCCCGGTCCGGGTTCGATGATCAGCCTGCGCTGAGCATGGTGAAGGTTCATTCCGACCCCGCGCAGGTCATCGTCAACCACGCCAGCTTCCGGGTGCAGCTCGCCCCGAGCGCGCGGCCCCGCCCCGTACGATCGGCGGCCGTCACCCCGGCGCCCGCGCGGCGGCGCGCGCCGGTCGTCTGGAGCGGCCGGTCGGCCCCCGGCGACACGGCCGCGACGGGGCTCCTCCAGGCCGTACGGAACTCCTCCGACACGGCCACCGTCGAACGCGGCGGCTACGGCCCCGGCGGCGACGGCTACGACACGGCGGGGAACACCCAGGTCATCCCTCGGGTCGCGGTCGGTACCGACCCGGACCGGGACGCCCAGGCGACCATCGACACCGCGCCGACGCCGGTCGCGCCCCTGCTGCCGCCGATGCGGCAGGCCGTGGGCGCGTACGACACCCCGGCGCCGGGCGGTCCCGGCTACGGCGGGGGCTACGACTCCGGTTACCGCGCCCCCGGCCCCGACGACGACCATCACGACGGGGGAGCCGGGTACGGCCCGGACGACGACGAGTTCGACGAGACCGTCACCGCCGGCCGCCCCGACCGGCAGGGCAACGACGCGGTCCGGCACGCGTACTACCCGGGCCGCCGGATGAACCTCGGCGTCGTCCTGCTGCCGCTCCGGGTCTTCCTCGGCTTCATCTCCATCTACGCCGGAATGGGCAAGCTCTGCGACCCCGTCTACTTCGACGGCGGCGAGCGCGGCTCGATGGTGAAGTGGCTGAACTCCCTGCACCCGTGGGCGCTGGCGGAGCCGCTGCGGGACTTCGCCCTCTCGCACCCCGTCGGCGCCGGGCTGACCGTCGCCTTCCTCCAGGTCGTCGTCGGTGTCCTCACCGTGCTCGGCCTCTGGCAGCGGGTCGCGGCGGTCTTCGGCGCGCTGCTGTCGGCGGCGCTGATCCTGACCGTGAGCTGGAAGACGGTGCCCGCGTACGACGCGCCGGACATCATCTACCTCGCCGCCTGGTCGCCGCTGATCATCGCGGGCGCCCCGGTCTACTCGGTCGACGGGCATCTCTCGGGCGAGGCGTGGCGGACCCTCGGCCCCCGGGCCGAACTGTGGGACCTGCGCCGCCGGGTGCTCCGGCGCGGCGGGCTGATCACGGCGGTGGTCATCGGTCTGACGCTGCTGATCGGCGCCGTACTGGGCGGGGCGGTCCGCTCCCAGACCGTGGTCAACGTGCCCCGGCCCGGCCAGGACCCGACCAACCATCTGCCCGGCTCGTCCCTTCCCGAGGACCGGCCGACCGGTGGCGCGACCTCGGCCGGGCCCGGTGAGGACCGGGACCGCGAGCCGTCCCCGGCGGCGAGCCGGGGCACGGAGGAGGAGAAGCCGAAGCAGGAGAAGTCGGCGTCCCCGAGCGAGACCGCCCGTGAGGCGGGCCGGACCGGGGGGCAGCCGAGCGAGACGCAGGGCGCGACGGGCCGCCAGTCAGCCCCGGACACCTCGGGCCCGGCCCAGGCCCCGTCCGGCTCGGCGGGGCCGACGTCGACGGGTGGTTCGGGCTCCACCTCGGGCGGCTCGTCCGGCTCGCCGTCGGGGACCGGCGCCGAGGCCCCGGCCGACGGCTCCGGCGGCGGCAGCGGCTCGGGCGGCGGCGGCGGCGACCGAGGGGTGATCGGCGGCCTGCTGGGCTGACGACGCGCGTAACGAAAAGGGGAAGGCCCCCGGAGCCGGCGCTCCGGGGGCCTTCGCCGCTGTTCCTACGCGGTATCGCGCGGGTCCTGCGGGCTTCGTGGGTCTCGCGGGTCAGTCGCCTTCGCCACCGCCGCCTTCGCCGTCGCCGCCGTTGCCGAGACCGGGCCCACGGCCGTTCCCGTCGCCGCCGTTCCCGTTCCCGTTCCCGTTGCCGGGTCGGTCACCGCCGGGGCCCCGGCCTTCGCCGTCGCCCTCGCCCTCGCCTTCACCGTCTCCTTCGCCGCGCCCCTGGCCGGGCTGCTGCCCGTCCGGGATGGCGACGTCGTTGAAGTCCGGCCGGTCCTTGCCCTTGAGGGCGTCGTTCATGGCGTCGCGCCAGATGGAGCCGGGCACGTCACCGCCGAAGACCTTGGGCTTGTAGCGGCCGCCGATGGTGATGTTGAACATCTTGACCTGCTGGGTGGGGCTGCCGACCCAGACGGCTCCGGCGAGGTTGGGGGTGTAGCCGACGAACCAGGCGTTGCGGCGGCCGTCGGTCGTACCGGTCTTGCCCGCGTTGTCCCGGCCGTCGAGCCCGGCCTTGGCGCCGGTGCCGCCGCCCTGGTCGGAGACGACGCCCTCCAGCAGCCCGTTGATGGTGTCGGCGGTCTGCTCCGACACCGCCCGGCGGCAGTTCGACTTCGGCGTCTTCAACTGCTTGCCGTTGGCGTCCTTGATCGACGCGATGGCGACCGGGGTGCAGTAGGTGCCGCGGGCGGCGAAGGCGGCGTACGCGGACGACATGGTCAGCGGGGACATGCCCTCGGAGCCCAGGGTCAGCCCGGACGGCGACATCTGGAGCTTCTTGCCGTTGCCGACGACGAGACCCAGCTTGTCGGTGGTCTCCTTGACCGAGCAGAGCCCGATGTCGCCGATCATCTGGACGAAGTACGTGTTCACCGAGAGGGCCATGGCCTTCTTCAGGTTGTACGGGCCCTTCTCGGACTCCATCTCGTTGGTCAGGTCCTCGTTGCCGTAGTTGATCCACGGCTTGCCGCTGTCACACGTCTCGATCCGGCTCGGATACTGCATCCGGTACGGCGAGGAGTACGTCTGCCCCGCCGGGCGGCCCGCCTCCAGGGCGGCGGCGGCGACGAACGGCTTGAACGTCGACCCGACCGGGAAGCCGAAGTTGGAGCCGTCCATCTTCTTGTCGACGGAGTAGTTGATCTGGGTCTCGTTCTTGCCGAAGCCGTACGGCTTGGACTGGCCCATCGCCAGGATCTTGCCGGTCCCGGGCTCGACCATGGTCACCGCGGTGGCGACCTTGTCGGACTTGTTGACGTACTCCTTGATGGAGTCCTGGGCCGCCTTCTGGGACTTGGGGTCGAGCGTCGTGCGGACCGTGAGCCCGCCGCGGTTCCACAGCTTGGCCCGGTCCTCGCGGGTCTTGCCGAAGACCGGGTCGGTGAGGAAGACGTTCCGTACGTAGTCGCAGAAGAACGCGGCACCGTTGTCCGCGGTGATACAGCCGTTCTGCGGACGGCTGACGTCGAGCTTGACGGGGGTCCGCTTGGCGCGGTCCGCGTCGGCCTTCGGCACGGCCCCGACCTGCGCCATCCGCGTGAGCACCACATTGCGGCGCTGGGTCGCGGTCTCCAGGCTGCGGACCGGGTCGTACCGGCTGGGGGACTGGACGAGCCCGGCGAGCAGCGCGGCCTCCTCCAGCTTCAGATCCTTCGCGGACTTGGAGAAGTAGCGCTTGGACGCGGCCTCGACGCCGTACGCCTGCTGCCCGAAGAACGTGATGTTGAGGTAGTTCTCCAGGATCTTGTCCTTGCCCAGCTCCTCCTCGACCTGGATCGCGTACTTCAGTTCGCGGATCTTGCGGCCGGGGGTCTGCTGGATGGCGGCGGCGACCTTGTCCATGTCGTCGCCCGCCTCCTCCACGAAGACGTTCTTGACGTACTGCTGGGTGAGGGTCGAGCCGCCCTCGGCGACCCCGCCGGACTGGGCGTTCTTGTTGAGCGCCCGCAGGACGCCCTTGAGGTCGATCGCGCCGTGCTGATAGAAGCGCGAGTCCTCGATGGCGATGATCGCCTTCCGCATGAACGGGGATATGTCCTTCAGCGGTACGACCGTACGGTCCCGGGAGTAGACCGTGGCGATGGTCTCGCCCTCGGCGTCGAGGATCGTGGTCCGCTGGCTCAGCGGAGGGGTCTTCAGATTCGCCGGTATCTCGTCGAACTTCTTGACCGTCCCCTTGGCGGCCAGTCCCAGCGCCCCGGCGGCGGGCAGGGCGATCCCCGCCAGTACCGCGCCGGAGAGCATGCTGATTCCGAGGAAGATCCCGGCCTGTCGGGTCGCTGACCGGCGCTCGCCGGAGCGCGTTTTTGGCATGGGTTTGATCCAATGTGTTTCTGTTCGGACAGTTATTGTCCTCGATCAGCCACTGATGTGCGGTGACGGAATATCGACGATCTTGTAACCAAAATCCCCGGCGATCACGGGACGGTCAGGAGACCTCGCCGGGCCGCGGGACCGCCCCGGAGCCGGAGGCGGGGAAAGTGGCGGCCTTCATCACCTCCGACACCTCCGCCAGACGTTCGGCCGGGGCCTCGGTGGCCGCGCAGACCGTGACGTACACCCGGAGATACATTCCGGGCGCCCCGCCGATCTCCCCCGCGTACTCCTTCGCGCCACCGGCGGTCCGGCACGCGGAACTGACCCCGGCCCGGACCGTGAGCGGGACGCCTTCGGCCTTGTCGGCCTCGCGCACGGGCTGCTGGAGTTCCCCGTAGACCTCGACGATCAGCCCGTCCGCGGGCATCCACCGAATGGGCAGACACGGGCCCGGTTCGCAGGGCTGGTCGACCGTCGACAGCGGCCGGTTGGTGGCGTACGTGCCCCGGCTGTCGAGGCTTTCGGGCGCGTCCGGCAGGGTCATCGTGTACCAGCCGTCGGGGAACTCCAGGGCCAGACCGCCGAGATCGGGATTGGTCACCCGCCGCGCGGTCGAGACCGGGGGCGCCTGGGTCGAGAGCGGCGCCGGGGTCGCGGCCACGTCGCCCGTGCCGTCACCGGCCCCGTTCCACAGCCCGGGGCCGGGCAGCCCCGTTCCGTCGAGGACCAGTACGGCGGCGGCCAGGGCGGCCGTCGTGGCCGCCGCCACGACGGCGCGGCGCCGTCGCCGGTGCCGTCGGACCCGGTCGCGTACCTGGGCCATCCGGTTCAGCGGGGTCGGCAGATTGGGCACCGTACGCGCCAGCAGGACGCGGAGTTCGGCCTCCGCGTCCGAACCGTCGTGGCCCGGTTCGTGGCCGGACTCGACCCGGCCGGTCGGCTCGCCGACGGGTCCGTCGGCCGGGGGGAACCACCGGTCACGCGACCCGGTCATGGAGACCACCACCCTCCAGCAAGGGGTCCGGCAGTACGGACCGCAGGGTTCGGAGCGCCTTCGCGGACTGGCTCTTGACCGTGCCCTCGGTACAGCCCAGGGTCGCCGCGGTCTCGGCCACGCTCAGATCCTCGAAGAACCGCAGTACGACAACGGCCCGCTGCCGTACGGGCAGGGCCCGCACGGCGGCGGCCATCGACTGCTCCAGATCGACCCGGGCGAAGACGTCGTCCGGCTCCGGAGCCGCCCGCCGCCGCCCCGGCTCCGGTAATTCGGCATGCGGCACCTCGCCCCGCCAGCGCCGCCGCCACCACTCCGTATAAGTGTTGACCAGTGTTTTGCGGAGATACGCCTCCGGATGCTTTCCGGAGATCCGGGACCACTTGGGCCACACCTTGGCGAGTGCCGTCTGCAACAGGTCCTCGGCGAGATGTACGTCGCCGGTGAGCAGCCAGGCGGTCCGGAGCAGCCGCGGTCCCCGGGCGGCCACGAAAGCCTCGAAGCCTCTGTCGTCGACCGGTAGCCCCATACCGCCGTCCTTCTCGTACCCCTCGCGGAAACGCCTCCACGAAGGAGGAAGGGGTCGGAGGCGGGTTCGGGTTGCCTCGATGACACGGTGATTTCGGGAAAGCGGGCCCGGCTCCAGGCCGCCGTGGTCTGTTACGCCCGGGCCGTACGCGTCCGGGAGTGGCCCGCGATGTCCGACGGGAACGGCTCGTCCGCCCCGGACGTGTGGTCCACCGACTTCCGGCGCACCTTCCGCGAACTCCGGGACGAACGGACCTTCGGGATGCTCGTCGCCGCCGACCACCGGCGCTCCCAGGAGCGCGAGGAGCGGCTGACCCAGTCGACGGCGAGCGTCCCCGCCGCCATCCTCTGGTTTCTGCCGGCCACCGCGGCGATCATGGTCGTGGTCCTGGGGATCTGTCTGCCCCGGCGGGACCACCGGGCCCATGTGGCGGTGCTCGTCGTGAGCACCGCGATCCTGGCGACGACGCTCTGGATCATCCGCGACGCCGAGGGCGCCCGGCGCGAACTCCGAACGGCGATGCCCGGGTCGGAAGCGGTTCCGGCCCGGGCATGGGAAGAGCCCCCTGTCGGATTCGAACCGACGACCTACGCATTACAAGTGCGTTGCTCTGGCCAGCTGAGCTAAGGAGGCATCGGCAGCGGGGCTGACCCCGTGCGGAGGTTCCACTGTACACAGCGGGGGAGGGGCTGCGGCGGGGTCCGGGGATCACGGGGGCGGGGGCGCGAAGGGGGGTGGGAGAGGGGTGACGGGATGCCTTGGATCTCAGTTCGATACCAGTACTGACAGAAGAGACGTCCCCGGGGTAGCGTCACCAGCAGTCCGCGCGAGTGGACTACACCAATCCTTTTACTCGGATCGTCCGGCACGTTCCTGCCGGTGAGGGGAGACGCGTCATGGCGTCCGTAACGTTCGACAAGGCGACCCGGATCTACCCGGGGGGCACCACGCCCGCCGTCGACGAGCTGGAGATCGAGATCGCGGACGGGGAGTTCCTCGTCCTCGTCGGTCCCTCCGGCTGCGGTAAGTCGACATCGCTGCGGATGCTCGCCGGTCTCGAAGAGGTCAACGGCGGTGCCATCCGGATCGGTGACCGGGACGTCACGCATCTGCCGCCGAAGGACCGGGACATCGCGATGGTGTTCCAGAACTACGCGCTCTACCCGCATATGTCGGTCGCCGACAACATGGGCTTCGCGCTCAAGATCGCCGGGGTCAGCAAGGCCGAGATCCGGGCGAAGGTCGAGGAGGCCGCGAAGATCCTCGACCTCACCGCGTACCTGGACCGCAAGCCCAAGGCGCTCTCCGGCGGTCAGCGCCAGCGAGTGGCGATGGGCCGGGCCATCGTGCGGGAGCCGCAGGTCTTCCTGATGGACGAGCCGCTGTCGAACCTCGACGCCAAGCTCCGGGTCTCCACCCGTACCCAGATCGCGTCCCTCCAGCGCCGGCTGGGGATCACCACGGTCTACGTCACCCACGACCAGACCGAGGCCCTGACCATGGGCGACCGGGTCGCCGTGCTCAAGGACGGTCTGCTCCAGCAGGTCGACACCCCGCGCAACATGTACGACCGGCCGGCCAACCTGTTCGTCGCCGGGTTCATCGGCTCGCCCGCGATGAACCTGGTCGAGGTGCCGATCATCGACGGCGGCGTCAAGTTCGGCAACAGCGTCGTCCCGGTCTCCCGTACCGCGCTGACCGCCGCCGCCGACCGCGGTGACACCACCGTGACCGTCGGTATCCGCCCCGAGCACTTCTCCGTCGTCGAGCTCAACGGCGGTGTCGCCAAGTCCCTCTCGAAGGACTCCGACGACGCGCCCGCCGGGCTCGCGGTCTCGGTCAACGTCGTCGAGGAGCTGGGTTCCGACAGCTTCATCTACGGCACCGCCCGGGTCGGCGGCGAGGACAAGGACCTGGTGGTCCGGGTCGACGGCCGTTCCACCCCGGACAAGGGCGCCGAGCTGCACATCGTGCCGCGCCCCGGTGAGCTGCACGTCTTCGCCACCTCCACGGGCGAGCGCCTCACCGACTGACGCGCGCCGCGCCGACCGGCGCGAACGGTCCTCGCGTTGACGGAACGGCCCCGGGTCTCCCGGGGCCGTTCCGCCGTGTCAGGGCCCGGGTCGGAGGCGGCCCGGTGGCCGGTCCGATTCGAAAGCTTTCCTAGAACCTTCTGCCGGGCTTCCCCCGGGGGGGTGACGAAATGTCGCCAAATCATCACTGCCCGCTACGCTCGCTCGCGTGACTCACTCCGCACGGCGCATCGGCCGTTCCTTCGCCTTCGTCCTCCCCGTCGTCATGGTGCTCTCCGGAACCCTCGCCGTCACGAGCGTCCCGTGGGCGGGCCCGTCCGACTCCCGGATGCTCACCGCCTCGTCGCAGAACGTGTCGGTGCCCGCCCCGGTCCGCGCCCCGCAGGACGTCCTGCGGGACCGGCTCGTCGCGGAGCTCCAGGAGAAGGACCCGGGCACTGTCCTCACCCGGCTCCAGCGCGAGGTCGAGGCGCGGCCTTCCCTCGCCCGGCACTGCACGGGTATCGCCCGCGCCATCGGCCGGGCCGCCGTCGACCGCCTCGGTCCCACCAAGGCGCAGCAGTTCTCCAAGCCCGTCTGCGACACCTCCTTCGCGGCCGGTGTGGCCCAGCGGGCCCAGGGGAGCTGAACCGGGCCCGCCCGGGGAAGGCGTGGCTCCCCCCGGGGTCCGTCGCACACCGGTCCGCATAAGGTTCGGGGCATGCATATGCCCACGTATCCGACGCAGGCCGTCGTCCTGGCCGGTGGCCAGGGGTCGCGGCTCCGCCCGTACACCGACGACCGTCCCAAGCCGATGGTCGAGATCCCGGGAACCGGGACCCCGATCATCGGCCATCAGCTGGCCTGGCTGGCCGCCGAGGGCGTGACCGATGTCGTCGTCTCCTGCGGCCATCTCGCCGAGGTCCTCCAGAAGTGGCTGGAGGGCACCGAACTGCCCCTCTCCGTCACCACCGTCGTGGAGACCGAGCCCCTGGGACGCGGTGGCGGGCTGAAGTACGCCGCCGCGCATCTGCCCCACCCCGACCAGCCCTGGTACGCCACCAACGGCGACATCTGGACCCGGTTCTCGCTCCGCGACATGGCCGCGTTCCACACCGAGCGCGACGCCACCGCGACCCTCGCCCTGGCCCGGCCCCGGATTCCCTGGGGCGCCGTCGAGACCGACGCGTTCGGCCACATCACGGACTTCATCGAGTCCCCCCCGTCGCCGTTCCTGATCAACGCGGGTGTCTACGTCTTCTCCGCCGCCTTCCGCGATCTGCTGCCGGACGTCGGCGACCACGAGCGCACCACCTTCCCCGGCCTCGCGCGCGAGCGGCGGCTCGCGGGCTTCCCGCTGCCCCAGGGCGCCTACTGGCGGGCCATCGACACCGCGAAGGACCTCACCGAGGCCGCGAAGGAACTCGCCGGACAGGGCGGATAGTTCCGGTCCGGACGGATTCCCGCGGCGGGCCCGTTCCCGTCGTACGGCTCCGGTCCGCGCGCCGGAGGGGGAGGCCGGCGCGCGGCTCCGGAGCCGTAACGCCACCGGAGTTCGTCAGGCGCGGCCCGATATCCGGTCCGCCAGTCGCGCCATCCGGTCCGTCTCGGCCGAGCGCGCCGCCGACTCCCGGCGGTCCGCGCCCCGGTACGCCGCGTACAGCGCCCGGACCCCGAGCCAGCGCAGCGGCTCCGGCTCCCACTTGCGCACCTTGTGCCCCACCCAGGGCAGGGCCGTCAGCTCCGTCGCCCCGGCCTGGCCCGAGTCCCGCTGGATCAGGTCCCGCAGGGTGCGGGCGGCCAGATTGGCGGCGGCCACCCCGGAGCCGACATAGCCGCCCGCCCAGCCGAGGCCCGTCGAGCGGTCGAGCGTGACCGTGGCGCACCAGTCGCGCGGCACGCCCAGCACCCCCGACCAGGCGTGGTCGATCCCGGCCCGGGCCGCCTGCGGGAAGAACCCCAGCAGGATCTCGTGGAGCGCGGCGACCGTGGCCGGCTGCGTACGGCCGTCGGAATCGGTACGGGAGCCGTAGCGGTACGGCACGCCGCGCCCGCCGATCGCGATCCGGTCGTCCGCCGTCCGCTGCGCGTAGACATAGGCGTGCGCCATGTCGCCGAGGGTCTCCCGGCCGGTCCAGCCCACGGCGTCCCAGAACTCCGCCGGGAGCGGTTCGGTGACGATCATCGAGGAGTTCATCGGGAGCCAGTCCCGGCGCCGCCCCTTGATCGTCGCGGTGAACCCCTCGGTGCAGCGCAGTACATAGGGCGCGCGGACCGTGCCGTACGGCGTACTCGCGCGCTTGGGCCCGATCTCGGTGACCGGGGTCGACTCGTGGATCGTGACGCCGAGCGCCTCGACCGTCGCGGCCAGGCCCTTCACCAGTCTCACCGGGTCGATCCGGGCGCCGTGCGGGGTCCACGAGGAGGCGACGGCCCCGGCGACCCGGAGCTGTTCGGCGGTCTCCCGGGCGCCTCTCAGCACCCGGTCGGTCTCGCCGAACGCGACCTCGACGGAGTGGAAGTCCCGCAGCCGGGCCGCCTGGGCGGGGGAGCGGGCCACCTCGATCACCCCGCCCCGGTGGACATCGGCTTCGATGCCCTCGGCGGCGCAGACGTCGATCACCTCGGTGACCGCGTCGTTCATCGCCCGCTGGAGGCGGACGGCGGGCTCGTGGCCGTGGCGGCGGGCGAACCGGTCGCGGCCCGCTATGCCGTTGTAGAGCCAGCCGCCGTTGCGGCCGGAGGCGCCGTAGCCGCAGAACGCGGCCTCCAGGACGGTGATGTTGAGGAAGGGCACCGCCTTCTTCAGGTAGTACGCCGTCCACAGTCCGGTATAGCCGCCGCCGACGACGCAGACGTCGGCGGTGCTGTCACCGGGCAGCGGTTCCCGGGGCGCGGCCAGGCCGTCCCGGGCGTGCCAGAACGAGATAGCTCCGTTGATCGTGCCGCCCGTGCCGCCCGTGCCCGTCGTCGTCCTCATGTCGTCTGTCGTCCCTGGTCCTGGTCGTGCCGTTGGGTCGGGTACGACTGTATGCAGCCGGGCCGCTCCGCGGGAGATCCGCCGGGGGCCTGTGGAAAACCCCGGGCCGCCGGGTGACCGGGTGGCGGGGGCCTGTGGAAAACCCGCGGCGGTGGCGGGGTCCGTGCGTACGATCGACCGCATGATCGTGGTTCCCGAGGCGCTGATCGCCTCGCACCGGGCGCACAGCGGCGCCGCCGCCGGCGCGTTCATCGACGCGCTGCCCGCCCGCGCGGCCGAGTTCACCGAGCGGTGGGGGCTGAGACTCGACGGCCCCCCGGCGCACGGGGTGGTCGCCCTCGTCCTGCCCGTGGTCCGGGCCGACGGCACGCCCGCCGTGCTCAAACTCCAGCCGGTGGACGACGAGACCGCGGGTGAACCGCTCGCCCTCCGCGCCTGGGGCGGCGACGGCGCCGTACGGCTGCTGGACCACGACCCGGTGACCGGCACCCTCCTGCTGGAACGGCTGGACGCGGCCCGTCCGCTCTCCTCCGTCGCCGATCCGGACGAGGCGGTACGCGTCCTGGGCGCCCTGCTCGCCCGGCTGACCGACCGGCCCGCGCCCGCCGGGCTCCGACGGCTCGGGGATCTCACCGCCGCCATGCTGGACCGGGTGCCGGACGCCCTGGCCGGGCTCGCCGACCCGGCCGGGCGGCGGCTGCTGGCCGACTGCGCGGCGGCCGTACGGGAGGTCGCGGACGAGCCGGGCGACCGGCTGCTCCACTGGGATCTGCACTACGACAACGTCCTCGCGGCCGGGCGGGAACCCTGGCTCGCGATCGACCCCAAACCGCTCGCCGGTGATCCCGGCTTCGAGCTGCTGCCCGCCCTCTTGAACCGGTTCGACCCGGAACCGGCGGTGATCCGGCGGCGGTTCGATCTGCTGACCGAGGCCCTGGGGACGGACCGGGAGCGGGCCAGGGCGTGGACGCTGGGGCGGCTGCTCCAGCTCTGGCTCTGGGATCTGGAGGACGACGGCTCTCCGGTGGACGAGCCGGGGGAGGAGGGGGAGTCGGACGAACGGGCCGTGGCCGTCGCACACGCCCTGCTCGGGCGGTGACCGGCGGGTGAAACGCGGTGGCACGGGCCGGGCCGTCGCCGCATGCTGAGCTCGTGATCCGTACCGCGACCCCCGCCGACGTACCCGATATCCACCGGATGATCCTGGCCCTCGCCGAGTACCAGGGCTACCGCGACGAGGTCGTGGCCACCGAGGAGCAACTGCGTGCCGCGCTGTTCGGCCCCGCGCCCGCCGCGCACGCGCTGGTCGCCGTCGAGGATTCGGGCGGTTCCGGCGGAGCCTCCGGCGGTTCGCGGCCCGTTCCGGTCGGCTTCGCGCTCTGGTTCCCGACGTACTCGACCTGGCGCGGTGTGCCCGGCGTCTATCTGGAGGATCTGTATGTGGACCCGGCCCGGCGCGGCGGCGGACACGGCAAGGCCCTGCTCGCGGCGCTGGCCCGGATCTGCCGGGACCGGGGCGGGCAGCGGCTGGAGTGGTCGGCGCTGAACAGGCTGACGGAGACGGTGGCGTTCTACCGGTCCCTGGGTGCCCGTCCGCTGGAGGACAGCCGGGTGTTCCGGCTCACCGGCGGGGAGTTGGAGAAGCTGGCGGCGTACGAGCGGACGTGACGGGGTGGCCGCCCCCTCCGTGACGGGACGGCCACCCCGGTCCCGTACGCGGAGTGTCTCGTAGGCGGACCGTGCCGTACACCGGGACCGTCCCGTACGAGATCAGGGCACCAGGACGACCTTGCCGATCGTTCCCCTGGTCTCCAGCGCCCGGTGCGCGCGGGCCGCGTCCGCGAGCGGGAAGCGGTGCACCGCCGGGAGGAGGCGGCCGGTCGCGACCTCGTCCAGCGCGCGGTCCTCCAGCCGCCGGATGTCGCCGCCGACGGGCTCCAGCATCTTCGGGCCGACGACGTAGACGGTCTCCACACCCCGTTCGGCCCGCTCCTCCTCGGAGAGGAGCAGGGGTTCGCCGTCATGGGCGCCGTTCTCGCCCGCCCAGCCGTAGACCAGATGACGGCCGCCCTTGCCGAGCAGGTCGACCGCCGCCCGGCCGATGGAGCCGCCGACCGCGTCGAGATAGACCGTGGCCCGCCGGTCGCCGAGATAGGCCCGGACCTCGTCCGGCCAGGTCGGGTCGGTGTAGTCGACGGCGATATCGGCACCGTTGGCGAGGGTACGGGTGACCTTGGCGGGGCCGCCCGCGAGGCCGACGACGGTGGCCCCGGCGTTCTTGGCGTACTGGACGGCGAGCGTGCCGATACCGCCCGCGGCGGCCGAGACGATCACGACCGAGTCGGGACTCAGCTCCGCGAACTGGAGGATCCCCATCGCGGTCCGGCCCGTACCGATCATGGCGACGGCCTCCGCGTCGCTTACGGTCTCCGGCACCACCTGGAGCCGTTCGGCGTCGGTGACGACCTGCTCCGCATAGCCGCCCGGGTTCATCCCGATATGGACGACGACCCGCCGCCCGAGCCACTTGGCGTCGGTGCCCTCACCGAGGGCCCTGACCGTGCCCGCGACCTCGCGGCCCGGGATCGTCGGCAGTGGGACCGGCTCGGGATAGGGCCCCTGCTCGCCCTCGCGGAGCGCCGTATCGAGGAGATGGACCCCGGCCGCGCTGACCGCGATCAGAACCTGCCCGGGGCCCGGGACCGGGTCCGGGACCTCCTCGTACGTCAGGTTCTCGGCGGGTCCGAAGGCATGGAGACGGATGGCGCGCATGGGTGGCCCCCTGGGGCTGCTCGAACGGGGCGGCGGTACGGCTCCGCCGCGGGGTGCGGCCGGGTCCGTACGGATGTGTCGGTACGGCTCCGGCCACCCACTACCCTGCGACCTCAACCAAGCTTGAGGTCAAGGGCCGCCTCGGCGCTCGCGCCCCGGTTCATCCGCCGGGCGCCCATCCTGCCGACCGCCAGCGACGCGGCGGCCAGCCCGCTGGCGAAGGCGACCTCCCCCAGCAGCCCGTCCGCCGCCACCTGGTCGCCCGCCAGGTCGTCCCGGGCGGGTCCACCGCGCCCGACCGGTCCTGGGCCAGCGCCGTCCGCCGCCAGGTCTCCCGCGCCCGCCGGCCGGGCATCGCGATGTCCAGCACCCGCTCCGCGCGGGCCGCCCCCTCGGCCTTGCCCTCGTCCGGCCCGACCGGGAACTGGGCCTGGTACAGCGACTCACCGCGCGGCGCGATCAGCGGCGAGACGGCCGAGAACCGCTCCACCCAGCCGGGCCGGTCGAGATCCGAGACGACGAACGGATCCCGGCGGTCCCGGCGCACCGCCAGATCCAGCAGGACCGTACGGCCGCCGGACCAGCGCAGGGAGTCGTCACCGAGCAGCCCGCGCGCCGCCGCCAGGGACGTCGCGACGATCACCGGGCCCCGGTCGGCGGGCAGTTCGTCCACCCGGGCCGAGGTCTCGATCCCGACCCCGAGCTCCCGCGCCCGTGCCGCCACCAGCTCCAGGACCTGGCCGAAGCCGCCCAGCGGATAGCGGACACCCGGCGGCATCCCGGTCACCCGGCGGAACCGCCGGTGCACAAAGGCGGCCGAGAGCGAGCCGGGGTCGTGATGGAAGAGGGCGACACCCATGAAGTTCGCCGTCGCCGCGGCTGCCGCCGGGCCCGCCGTCCGGGTCGCCCACTCCGCGTACGTCTCGTCCACCGGCGCCCCGCCGGCGGGAATCCGGGCCAGCCGCAGCAGTCCGCGCGGCGGCGTCCGGCGCAGCTCGCCCCCCTGGAGAAAACGGAGCCGGGTCGCGTCGGCGAACGGAACCCGCCCGGTCGGCCCGATCAGCCCGCGGCGCTTCAGCCAGCTCCACATCGGACCGGTGTAGAAGACATGCGGCCCCTCGTGGACCCGGTACGGCCCGTCGGTGATCCGGGCCCGGCCGCCGAGCGCGTGATGCGCCTCGTAGAGGGTGACCGGCGCCCCGGCCTCGGCCGCGGCGACTGCGGCGGTCAGCCCGGCGAGACCACCGCCGATGACGGTGACGCGGTCGCGGGCGGGTGTCGTGTGGGTACGGTGCGATGCGCTGGCGGTCATGATGGCCGTCCGTCCTTCCCCTTCGCGGCGGCGGCGCCCCTCGTCAGGGCGTCACCGGTCTGTCGAAGAGGGGACGGATTGCGGCCGTACTTTTGTGACATCCGGCGGGAGAATTGGGAAAGTCCCAGGTCAGGCGGGTGGTGTCCGGGGGAAGCGGGCCTGAAGGTCCCAGACCACCGGATTGTCGGCCAGCGCCTCGTGCAGATCGCAGAGATCCGCGATCACATCGTGCAGAAAGTCCCGGGCCTCGCGCCGCAGATCGGCGTGGGGGAAGGAGAGGGGCGCGTCCTCTAGCGGCTGCCAGTCCGCCGCGATGTCCACCCAGCCGAACCGCCGCTCGAACAGCAGCCGGTCCGTGGACTCCGTGAAGTCCAGCTCGGCCCGCTGCGGCTTCGCGGCCCGGCTGCCCATCGGATCCCGGTCGAGCCGCTCCGCCGTATCGCAGAGCGCCCACGCGAAATCGAGGACCGGCACCCATCCCCAGGCCGTGGACAGCTCCAGGTCGGCGTCCGTGTCGGCGAGATACACATCGCCGCAGAACAGGTCGTGCCGCAGGGCCGACACGTCCGCGCGGCGGTAGTCGGTCTGCGGGGGGTCGGGAAAGCGGCGGGAGAGCGAGTAGCCGATGTCGAGCACCTGCCGATGGTGTCACGTCCGGGGGTGGCCGCGGCTCCGGAGTGCGCCTTGGCCCTCCGGGTGGGCTTCACGATCCGGGCCGCGCCCGGCGGCCTGCGGGCCGTGCGTGGCTTGTCGCGCAGTTCCGCCCGCTATGCCTTCGGCAATGGGGGGACCCCCAGCGCCACCTGGGTCGCCCTCCTGACCGCCCTCGCGGAGGGGAGCGCTCTCCGGGCGGGAGGTGGTGCTTCCTCCGGAGGAGTTCCGACCGCGCGCCGTCGTGGGCCGTTCGCGCAGTTCCCCGCGCCCCTAAATGCTCTCCCCCTCGCCGACCTCGTAAAGGAGGACGGGCCCCGTCAGGGGCACGGGAAACTGCGCGACCAGCGGGTGGACCACCGACACCAGGTGGCAGCATCCCCTCCCCCGGGACGGGCTCCAGCCCCGAGCGGCATGTGCGGTCGGCGTGGTCGGGGGGTGCGGGGTCGCCCCCTGGGGGTCCCCCCAAAGGCAGCTTTGGGGGAGGGCGGCGGATAAGAGACGGGTCTCCTGAAGAAGACCCTCACTTCCGCCGTCCGTGAGGAGGTGAGCCCGGAGGCCACCGACCCTCCCGCCACAGAACAAGACCGCCCGCATACCGCTGGAGCAACGGTCACAACGTCAACAGCCCCGCCGACGCCTGAGGCGCGAACGACCCCGCACGAGGCGGGCAACCCCGGCACCAGGCGCCCGGGGCGCGAGGCCAAGCGACCCGCCTGGCCACAGGCAACCCACACCCGGGGGGCCGGGGACCAAGCACCCCGCAGCGGGAGGCGCCCCCGCGGGAGGCGGCTACGCCAGCTCTCCCCCCATGTCCACCCACCCCTCGTGCCACGCGTGGCCGGTCGACGGGCCGGTCTGCCAGGTGTGGGTCGCCCGGCCCTCCGGGGTTCGGGCGAAGACCGAGAGGTCGCCGCCCGGGTTGAGGACGACCGAGGGGTCGGCGGCGAGGCGGCCGCCGAGCGGGGTCCAGGCCGACCAGGGGCCGCCGGTGCCGGTCTGCCAGCGGTGGTGCAGTGCCCCGTCCGTGCCCCGGGCGAACAGCACCATCCCGCCGTCCCGGCCCACCAGCACCGTCGGGCGGTCGACGATCGCGCCTTCCATGTCGACCCACTCCGGGTGCCACGCGTGGCCGGTCGACGGGCCGGTCTGCCAGGTGTGGGTGACCCGGCCGCCGGGGTCGCGGGCGAAGACGGAGAGGTCGCCGCCCGGGCTCAGGACGACCGCCGGGTCACTGGTGAGCCGACCGCCGAGCGGGGTCCAGGCCGACCAGGGGCCGCCGGTGCCGGTCTGCCAGCGGTGGTGCAGTGCCCCGTCCGTGCCCCGGGCGAACAGCACCATCCCGCCGTCCCGGCCCACGACGACGACCGCACGGCCCACCACCGAACCCTCCATGTCGGCCCATGACGCGTGCCAGGCGTGGCCCGTGGACGGGCCGGTCTGCCAGGTGTGGGTGATCCGGCCGTCCGGGTCGGGGGCGAAGACGGAGAGGTCGCCGCCGGGGCTGAGGACGACGGCCGGGTCACCGGCGAGGCGGCCGCCGAGGGAGACCCAGTCGGGGGCCCACGCACCGGCTTCGGACTGCCAGGTGTGCCAGAGCGCGCCGTCGCCGCCGCGGACGAACGCCGCGAGTTTCCCGTACCGTCCGACGAGGACGTACGGCCGCCCGACGGCGCCGGGCGCGGGGCGGCCCAGGCCGGTCCAGTCGGACCAGGCGCCGCCGGGCGCGTTCTGCCAGCGGTGGACGATCCCGCCGGAGGGGTCGGTGGCGGCGACGACCATGCCCGAGCCGTGGTCGACGAGGGTCGGTACGCCGACGCTGACACGCGCCGGGCCCCGCGAGGGCCCGGGGCGCCGGGTCCACCAGGTGGTTTCCTTGCGGGCGCCCGGCCAGCCGAAGCTGAGGTGGACGTGGTCGGTGTGGGGGTTGGGGCCCGAGTACGCCGTCCAGCCCCGGTCGGCGCGGTACGCCTCCCAGATCCGGCGGTTCCAGATGATGTACATGATCCCGAGGCGGCGGGCCAGCGCGTGCCGGTTGCCGTGCCGGTCGGTGGCGAGGAGCCAGTCGAGCACCTCGTTCGCGATCCCGGCCTGGGTGGCGGCGCTGACGCCCCAGTCCCAGGCGCGGCCTTCCTTGTGCTCGCTCTGGCCGCCGCTGCCGCACGCGCGGCTGATGCCCATATTGGTGGTGGAGGGGTACGTGGCGAGGACGAGGTCCTTGAACTCGGCGACGCCCGGCTTGGCGGCCGGGTCGCAGGTCCGCTGTCCCTGGTAGGCGGCGTAGTCGTCGATCTCGGGACCGAAGTCCGGGGTGGTGGGTGGCACGGTACGGCTCCTGACTGGCTGTCGTACGACACGCGTACGGCGTGCGTACGAAGTGGGGGGACTGTCACTCCTTGGGGTTGAGCACGTCCGTGCCCAACCCGCCCGACGCCGTCGTTCCGTAGCGTCACGGCCGGACGGAGCGGCGTCGCATCCAGGGTTTCGGCCTTGGGGGCGGCAGATGAAGGAGGTGACTGTCGCCTTGCCGGACGGGAACCGGGAAACAGCGGCTGACCTGCGGATCGTCCCTGGGCCCTCGCCCCAGGGCGACGAGGGTTTCGGGTCCTTGCTGCGGCGGCTGCGGACCGAACGCGGTCTCTCACTTGCCGATCTCGCCGCCCGCGCGCACTACAGCCGGGGTTACATCAGCAAGGTCGAGACCGGTCAGAAGCCCGTCACGCACGGGTTCGCGCTCTGCTGCGATCAGGCGCTGGACGCGGGCGGGCGGCTGTTGGCGCTGGCTCCGGGACCGGGCGCGACGGGCCGGGGCGCGGGCCCGTGCCCGTATCCGGGGCTCGCGGCCTTCCGCGCGGAGGAGGCGGGGTGGTTCTTCGGCCGGGAGCGGGTCACCGCCGAACTCGTCGCCCGGCTCGCGGAGAAGCTGCGGCCTTACGCGGCAGGCGCGGACCCGGAACGGCCGGGCCCCGCCATCCCCACCCCCCGCGCCGACCGCACCGACCGCGCCGACAGCACCGTTCCCGCCGACCGCGCCGGAGAGTTCTCCGGCCCCGTGGTCGTCGTCGGCCCTTCCGGTGCCGGGAAGTCGTCCCTGCTCCACGCCGGGCTGCTGCCCGCCGTGGCCCGGGGCGCCCTGCCCGCCGCCGGTTCCCGCGAGTGGCCGGTGGTCACCCTCACCCCCACCGCGCACCCTCTGCACGCCCTCGCGCGGGCGGTCGCGGAAGCGTACGACCCCGCCACCGCCGGCAGTTCGGGCGGCAGGCGAGCCCCCGGGCTCGGTCTCACCCCCGACGCCGCCCTCCGCGCGCTCCACGACGGCACGTTCGCGGCGGCCTTACGGAACGCCTCGCACACCCGCCCGGAACACAGTCCCGGACTGCTGATCGTCGCGGACCAGTTCGAGGAGGTCTTCACCCTCTGCCCCGACCCGGCCGAACGCCGCCGGTTCATCGCCGCCCTCTGCGACCCGGCCCTCCCCGCTCACCGCGTCCTCGTCGTCCTCGGCGTCCGCGCCGACTTCTACGGCCGCTGTCTCGAACACCCCGAACTCGTCGCCGCCCTGCGCCACGGCCAGTTGCCGCTCGGCCCGATGAGCCCCGCCGAACTGCGTACGGCGATCACCGGCCCCGCCGAGCGGACCGGGCTGACCCTCGAACCCGGTCTGGTGGAGGTGCTGCTGCGGGATGCCGGGGTGGACGACGGCCATCCCGGCGGCGGCCCGGGCGGTCATCCCGGCGGCGGCGCCCACGCCCTGCCGCTGACGGCGCACGCCCTGCTGACGACCTGGCAGCAGCGGGACGACGAGGACCGGATGACGGTGGCCGCGTACCACCGCACCGGCGGGATCCGGGGCGCGGTCGCCGCCAGCGCCGAGCGGGTGTACGAGCGCCTCGGCGCGGCGGACCGCGCGACCGCGCGCCAACTTCTGCTGAGCCTGGTCCGGGTGGGAGACGTGGGAGAGGCGGGTGAGACGGGTGACGGTACGCGGGGCGGCGGCGGGCACCACGACACCCGCCGCCGGGTGGGCCACGACCGGCTGCGGTCCCCGCTGCCCGACCCGGACGGCGCCGAGAGCGTACTGGCCGCCTTCGCCGGTGCCCGGCTGCTGTCGCTCGGCACGGAGGGTGTGGAGCTGACCCATGAGGCGCTGCTGTACGCCTGGCCCCGGCTGAGGGCCTGGATCGACGCGGACCGGGACCGCCTCCGGGGCCGTCAGCGGCTGGTGGAGTCGGCCGAGGCGTGGGAGAGGGCGGGCCGGGACCCGGCGCTGCTCTACCGGGGCGCCCAGCTCGAACTCGCCGTCGAGTGGGCCGGACCCACCGCCGCCGCCGCCGCCGCAGCAGCCACGAAAACCACCACCACCGCCACGGAAACCACGACCACGGAAACCACCTCCACGAAGACCGCCGCCACCCCCGAGGCCCGCTTCCTCGCCGCGTCCCTCGCCCACCGAGACGCCGAGGCCGCCACGCGCCGCCGCCGGACCCGGAGGCTCCGCCAACTCGTCTCGGCGCTCTCCGCCCTCTCCGTCCTCACCTGCGCCGCCACGACCTTCGCGTTCCTCCAGCGGTCCGCCGCCATCGCCGAACGCGACGCGTCCGCCGCCCAAGTGGCCGTCGACCAGGCCGAACGGATGCGCCAGGTCGACCCGTCGCAGGCGATGCGGCTGAGCCTGGCCGCGTACCGCCTGGTCCGTACCCCCGCGACCCGGGGCGCGCTCCTCGCCTCATCCGGCAGCCTCTACTCCACCCGGGCCGGACGGCACCACTGGACCGTCAACCGGCTCGCCTTCACCGGAAACACCCTGGTCAGCGCGGGCGACGAAGGGACTGTCCGGCTGACCGACACCCGGGATCCCAGCCGTCCCCGGACGACCGCCGTGGTCCAGGAGCCCCGGCCGGGGACGCGTACCGCGACCAGCTCCGACGGCAGGCTGCTGGCCTCCGGCGGCGACGACGGCGTGGTCCGGGTCCGGGTCCTGGACGCCGGCCGGCGGCTCGACTACGCCGTCCCGACCGGCGCGCCCGTCCGCGCCCTGGCGTTCCATCCGCACGGGCACACCCTCGCGGTCGGCGGCGAGGACGGCTCGGTAAGGGTCTGGGGGCTCGACGCGACCGGGGTCCACTCGCCCCGGAGCGCGCGGACCCGCGACACCCATCGCGGGCCGGTCAACGCGATCGCGTTCCGTCCCGACGGCGACACCCTCGCCTCCGCCGGTGACGACCGCACCGTCCGGCTGTGGCGGCTGCCGTTCATGTCCGGCCCGCTGCGTCCGGCCGGAGTGCTCGACGGGCATCGCGCCCAGGTCCGTACGGTCGCCTTCGCACCCGATGGAAAGCTGCTGGCCAGCGGTAGTTTCGACCGTACGGTACGGCTTACTCCGCTCACCGACCCGGCACCGCCGCCGGACCACGACGCACGGAACCCGTTCCATCTCACCCCCGACCCGGTACCCGGCCGGGCCCGGCAGCTCACCGGCCACCAGGGGCTCGTCAACAGTGTCGCGTTCCGGGCCGACGGGCGGCAGCTCGCCAGCGCCGCCGACGACCAGACGACCCGGCTGTGGGACGTGGCGTCGGGCCGTCAGACCCTGGCGCTGCCGCAGCCGAACCCGGTGCGTTCGGTGGCGTACGGGCCCGGCGGCGGGACGCTCGCCACCGGCGACGACGAAGGGCTGCTGCTGCTGTGGCATCTGCCGCCGCCGGTACTGCTCGGACCGCCGGGCGGCATCCCGGTCGTCCACGCCCCGCCCGGGCCGCACGCCGGAAAGCTGCTGGTCACCGGCGGCGGGGACGGCACTGTACGGCTCTGGCGCACGGCGGGCGGCAGGCCCGCCCGGGGGCCGGACGCGGAACGCCCCGTGGCCGTACTGCGCGGCCACACCCGGACGGTCACGGCCCTGCACACCGACGGATCGGGCCGGCTCCTGGTCTCCGGCGGCGACGACGGGACGGCCCGGCTCTGGGACATCCGCGACCCGGCCCGCCCGGTCGCCCTCGGCCGGATCGACCAGCACCGGGACATGGTGTACGCGACCGTACTCAGCCGGGACGGCGAACTCCTCGTCACCGGGGGCGAGGACCACCGGGCCCGGGTCTGGGACGTCTCCGACCCGCGCCGCCCGGTCGCCCTGGCCACCCTCAACCGGCACACCGACCGGATCAACGGCCTCGCCCTCGGCGGCCCCGGCGACCGCACCCTCGCCACCGTCGGTGGCGACTACCAGGCCCGGATCTGGGACCTGCGCGATCCCCGGCGCCCCGTGCCGCTCGCGGTCCTGCCGCACCCGAACCAGGTCAACCGGGCCGCGTTCTCGCCCGACGGGCGCTATCTGGCGACGACCAACGACGACCGCCGGGTCCGGATCTGGGACCTCACCGACGTCGAAGGACCCGACCCGGCGCCCGCCGCCGTACTCGTCGGCCACCGGGAGGCGTCCCGGGAAGTCGCGTACTCACCGGACGGCGGCACGCTGGTGACCACGAGCGACGACCGTACGGCCCAGCTCTGGCAGGTCACGGACCCGGCCCGCCCGGTCCCGCTCACCCCGCTGTCGGGCCATACGGCTCCGGTGACGGGCGCCGCGTTCGCCCCGGACGGCCGGTCCCTGGTGACATCCGGCCCGGACTCGGCGATCCGCTTCTGGAGCCATGACGTCGCGTCGGTCATCCACCGCATCTGCGCGCTGGACGGCCCGGGCCTGAGCCGCGACGAATGGCCGGACCACTTCCCGTCCCAGCCGTTCCGCGAGTCCTGCGCGCCCTGACAGGTTCCTCGCGGAACCCTCAGCGCCTCGGCCCTCCTGGGCGTCGCCCCGAACTACCCGGGTCGCGCCCGGCGGGCTGCTGTTGCCGGCGGTCCGCGGACCGCCGGTGGCCGGGCGCGGTCGCCCGACAACACTCGCCTCGCTGAGCGGGTGGCGTGGGCCTCACTCGAAGAGCCGAGGCGCTGGGGGTCCCCCCATTGCCGAAGGTATAGGGGGCGGAACCGCGCGACCAGCCACAGACGGCACGCGGTCGAAAACTCCTCCGGAGGAGGCACCACCCCCCGGGGGCGGGCGGAGTTCGAGGGAGGCGGGCCCCGCCACGGGGGCCGTTAGGGTGAAGGGGCGTAGAAGGCGCAGATCACCAGGGGGACGAACCGTCGATGACACACGCCGCCGAGACGTTTCAGCCCTTGCAGCCGGACGACCCCCGGCTCGTCGCCGGGTACCGGATCGCCGCCCGGCTCGGTGCCGGTGGCATGGGGCGGGTGTATCTGTCGCATACCGACGGCGGCCGCCCGGTCGCGATCAAGGTGGTGCGGCCGGAGCTGGCCGACGCCCCGGCGTTCCGGCAGCGGTTCCGGCGGGAGATCACCGCGGCGCGCCGCGTCCGGGGCGCGTACACCGCCGAGTTGATCGACGCCGACGCGGACGGTACGCCGCCGTGGCTGGCCACCCTCTACGTGCCCGGCCCGTCGCTCACGCAGGCCGTCGCGCGGCGCGGCCCGCTGCCGCCGCGCGCCGTGCTGTGGCTGATGGCGGGGGTGGCCGAGGCGCTGGAGGCCATTCACGCTGCGGGGATCGTGCACCGCGATCTGAAGCCGTCGAATGTGCTGCTGGCGTCGGACGGGCCGAGGGTGATCGACTTCGGTATCTCGTTGGCGTCGGACGTGACGTCGTACACGGTGACGGGTTCGGCGGTGGGTACCCCGTCGTTCATGGCGCCCGAACAGGCGTCCGCGGGGGATGTCACGGCGGCGACCGATGTCTTCGCGCTCGGGCAGACGGCGGCGTTCGCGGCGCTCGGCGAGCCGTTGTACGGGGACGGCCCTTCGGTCAGTGTGCTGTACCGGATCGTGCACTCGGAGCCCGAGCTCTCCCGGCTGCCTGAGGAACTGCGGCCGTTGATCGCCCGCTGTCTCGCGGCCGAACCGGCGGACCGGATCACTCCGGCGGAGATCGTCGCCTGGTGCCGCCGTCATCTGGCGGACGGCGCGGGGGCGGACGGGGCCGAAGGGACCGCCGGTGGCGCGGGCGGCCCGGCGATTTGGCGGGAGGTGGCCGGTCCGGAGGCGGCGGTTCCGGCGCCGGTACCGCAGGAGACGGCGATCGGCACGCTGCCGTTCGGGGTCCACCCGCCGGCCGCGAATCCGGCATCGGTGGACGAAGAGGGTGCGCGCAAGGCCCGTCGCCGCCGGAGGGCGCTGTTCACGGCGGCTTCGGTGGCCGCGGGCGCGCTCACGCTGGCAGGCGTGATCTGGGGCGGCTATCAGACGCTGGACCGGCTCCGGGACCAGGAGCGGAAGGAGTCCGCTTCCCAGCGGTCGGCCGGACCTCTGGAGACCGGTGAGAAGAGCGGCGTATCAGCGTCGCCGGATACCTCGAAGCCCGGCTCCGGGAAGGCCGCCGCCGACACGGGCGGAGGCACCGGAACCGGAACCGGAACCGGAACCGGAGGCACCGGCACCGGCACCCGGGACGACGGCTGGGCGTGGGAGACCGACGCCGTACCGGGGAAGCCGCGACCGATCGCGCACCCCATGGTCTGGTTCGACCGCAAGAACTCCGTGAGTTTCACCGAGCCGGTCACCCGTGAGGACCGCCGAGGAGATATGCGGCTCACGTGCCGGGCGGCCAGTTGCGCCCTGGAGAGCGACCGCAGTGTCTTCGTCATGGTGTACGGGGACCCGGGCACGGGCCCCGGCAAGTGCCGGGCCATGCTCGCCCAGGGCGGCGAGAAGCGCCTTCCGCTGGCCGCCGCGGCGGCCGGGAGCGAGATCTGTGTCAAGCACCCCTCGGGGGACATCGGGTTGCTCGTCCTCCAGGTGAAGTCGACCGCGATGCCGGAGCACGCCTTCGTCACCGCGGATCTGACGGTGTGGCGGGCCGAGGGGGCGTAAGCCGCCCGCCCGGCCCGAGTTGCCCGCCCGGCCCGAGTTGCCCGGCCGACCCGAGCCGCCCGCCCGATCTGCCCCGCCCGGTCACCCGCCCAGGGTGATCGACTTCAGTGCGCCCAGCGCCGTCACCGGGAGCAGGTACCCGCCCCGCCCCTCTTTCCAGCGCGCCATCACGATGCCCGCGAGCGCGCCCGTGCTGGTGAACGCCGGCGCCCCGCCGAGTCCGTTGACGATGTCCCCGGCGACCCGCAGCCGGTCGCCGGTCCGGCCGGTGATGTCCAGCAGACAGGAGAACCGGCCGTCGGCGGCAAAGGCGCTGACCAGCAGTTGGCGGCCGGGGGTGAACCGGCCGTCGAGCGTCAGAGGATGCTCCGAGAGGGGCACGGGCGAGTCGAGCCGGAGTACCGCGAGCGGCGGGCCGCCCTCGTACAGGGACTCCTGGTTCGTCTCGGCCGTGATCTCGACCGGGGTCGCCGATACCCATTCGCCGGTGGCCGACTGCACCCTCGGGCCGCCGAAGCGGTCCTTGAGCTGCTGGAGCACATAGCTGACCGTCACCACCGTGGTGGGGTCGAGCAGCAGTCCGTTGCCGAGGTGCCGTTGGTCGTCGGAGATCCGGACGCTCCGGGCGAAGACGAACTCCTCGTCCACCTGCCAGCCGTCGGTGACCGTCGTGTTGACGACGTTGTACGTGTTGTACTGCTGGCCGCCGACGTCACCCGTCCACCAGGCGGAGGCCGTACGGTCCTCCCCGACGTAGCCGTCCTCCCCGGAAGCAGGGCTCCGTACCACCTCCGGCAGCCGCCGGGCCGGATCGGGGGCCTGCTCATCGGGCTGGTCCTCGTCCGCGGCTTCGGCCTCGGCGAGCTGACGTTCCAGCTGTTCGCACCGTTCCTCCGCCTGCTGGTGCAGAGCCCGGACCCGGGTCAGCTCGTCCTCCAGCGCCTGGATCTCCTGCCGCAGCCGGTCGTATTCGCCCGCCGGGCCCGCCGGGGTGTCGTCCAGCGGGTCCGGCGACGGCTCGAAGGGCATCGCCTGGAGTTCCCGGAACCGCATCTGGAGGTCCCGGAGCCGCTGTTCGCGGTCGTGCAGGGTGTCCTCCAGCCAGCGCTCCCGGGTGGCGGCGCGCTGGGCCTCCCGGTCCGCGTCGGCCAGCCTCCGCTCCAGCAGCCGGGCCCGGTGGACCGGGCTGCGGCCGCTCTCCAGCGCCGAGTTGTAGAGGTCCTTGAAGAGTTCGAGGGCTTCCCGGGTGGGGACGGTACCGCGCCGTTCGGCCACGTCGTGCAGCAGATGGAGCACGAACTCCCACGGCGGTACGCGGCGTCCGCCGAGGTAGCGGGAGACGGTGGCGGAGTCGTAGGAGCGGCGGACCGCGTACCGCCGGACCGAGACGCCCAGATCCGCGAAGAGTTCCCGTAACGCGCCCGCCAGCGCCGCGACCTCGGGTGCCGTGTCGTCGTCCATCGGCTTGAGTCCGGTCATGGTGTCGCCGTCGCCCCCCGTCCTCACCGCGTCCTGGCCGGGTGCTGCCGATCGGCCGGCAGCACCGTTGCGCCTGCCGCAGCACCGCGCCGTTCCGCGAGTCTGGGGTCATCGTCCCAGACACCGCGGATCAGGAATCAGGAATCAGAAACGGGGACATCGTCATGTCTCGTCACCACCGCCCGCCCGGCACCCGCCCGGCCTGCGGCGCCCCGCAGGGCCGGTGCCGCCATGTGCACGGGGAGGGATGAGCCCGTACGCCTCCGGAGGCGTACGTGACCGCAGGCGTACGGCCCGTCCCCGCGTCCGGAGTCGTACGGGCCCGCCCGTACGACCGCCCGGCGCCCCGCGCCCTCAGAGCCCGAGCCGGACCGGTTCCGCCGGGGCGCCCCCGGCCAGCAGGGCCGTCAGCGGGGTCGCCAGGTCGCGCGGGGCGAAGAGATCCGTACCGTCGTACGAGGCGATCTCGCGCAGCGGCCACCACCGCAGCCCGGTGACGTTCTCCGCGGCGAGTTCGGCCGCCGACAGGGTGCCGCGCGGCTCGAACGCGGCGGTGCGGACGAGAAAGAAGTCATTGATCACGCCGTCGTGGCCCCTGGCGTGCCCCGGGGCCACGACCTCCTGATGCCAGACGTGCGGCGGCTCGCCGTCCACCACGAGCCCGACCTCTTCCCGCAGCTCGCGGCGGAGCGCTTCGAGCAGGCTCTCGCCGGGCTCGATCTTCCCGCCGGGAGCCGCCCAGACCACCATTCCCGGCGGCTCGCGGATCGCGAACCGGCAGAGCAGGACGCGCTCGTCCTCGTCGACGATCAGAGCACGGGCGGCATGACGCAGCTTCACGGAGACCATCGCATCACGCTAACCTCCGCCTCCGCCTCCGCCTCCGCCTCCCGCCGGAACCCCCGTCCCGCTCAGGGTGAGTTCGCACCGCCCGTCGTCCCCGCAGCGCCGCCGCAGCCGCCCCCGGGACAGGGTCTGCGCCAGACCGACCGCCCAGCACATCGGGCAGCCGCGCAGCGCCAGCAGCCCCACCGGGGCCAGCAGCAGACTCCACGGGCCGAGCGGCGGCAGCAGCAGTACGGACCCGGCCAGCGCGCCGAACCCGGCCGCGCCCCGGGCCAGATGGCGGGGGACCGTACGGCTGGAGAAGTCCCCCTTCCGCCGCTCGTCGCCGTCAGACATCGGAACCACCTCGCGGGTCGCCCCCTTCGAGCGACTGCCGGACGGCGGCCCTGGCCCGGTGCAGCCGCGACTTCATCGCCGCGGTGCTCAGCCCGAGGGCGTCGGCGGTCATCCGCCCGCTGTACCCCTGCACGTCCCGCATGATCAGCACCTGCCGTTGGTCGGCCGGGAGTTCGGAGACGGCCCGCGCGACGAGTTCGGCCTCCAGCCGCCGCAGTACGTCCTCCTCGAACGACGGGACGGGCGCGTCGTCGGGCACGGGACCGGGCCCCCGGACCATCAGCCGGGCCCGGCGCAGACACTCGTTCCGTACGATCCGGAACATCCAGGACGCCAGCGCGCCCGAGGCCCGCAGCATCCCGATCTTCCGGTAGAGGATGATCAGCGCCTCCTGCGCGGCGTCCTCCGCGTCCTGCGGGGTGGCGCACAGGGAGTGCGCGAACCGCCGTACGTGCGGATGCGAGCCGGTCAGCAACGCGGCGACGGCCTCCTCGTCGCCGTCCCGGGCGGCGTCGACCAGCAGCTCACCGGGCCAGCCGGGGTCAGCCACGACGGCTCCCGTTCCGCCGCAGCCGCAGGATGAGCAGGCAGGAGCAGACGAGTACCGCCGCCGCGCCGCCGATGACGAGTGCCGTGGTCATGACCACCTCCGGTTCCGTACGGCCCGTGCGTCCGTACGCCCATGAGAGGCACGCTGCCCGCGGAAGGATTCAACCGGCCCGTGACGGATCCGGCGGCCCGGGGAGACGCAGGTCACACCGGGCCCTGTCACATTCCCGTGCTCCACCGAGTCATGTGAGTACAGGCACGACAACGACAGAGGAGCACATGATGGAAGCCCGGCTGAACCTCTTCGGCAGCCCCGTCGCGGCGAAGACCCTGAAGCACCTGGTGAGCGCGGGCAGGGCGATCACCCCGGCGGATCTGTCCGTCACCCTCCAGGAGCTGGTCAGGATCCGCGTCAGCCAGATCAACGGCTGCGGGATGTGCCTCGACATCCACACCAAGGAGGCCATCGCGGCCGGTGAGGACCCGACCCGACTCCACCTGATCGCGGCCTGGCGCGAGGCCACGGTCTTCACCGACGCGGAGCGCGCCGCCCTCGAACTCGCCGAGGAGGGCACCCGGATCGCCGACGCGGGCGGCGGCGTCTCGGACGAGGTATGGGCGAACGCGGCCAAGCACTTCGACGAGGAGCAGTTGGCGGCGCTGGTCGGCACGATCGCCCTGATCAACGCCTTCAACCGGCTGAACGTCATCCTCCGCCAGCCGGCGGGCGACTACGTCGTGGGCCAGTTCGGCTGAGCCGGTCACCCGGTACGGAGACCGCCGCCACGCTCCCGGCGGCGGCCTCCCGGGCCCGCCGTTAGGTGACGGTGGTACGGATCGCCCGGCGGGCGTCGGCCTCCACGGCCAGCGGATCCGCCCCGGCGGCGATCCGCCGGAAGGCTTCCACCCGCCAGTCGAGGGGCAGCCGCAGAATCCGCCGCGCCAGCTCAGGCGCGTCGACACCCCGCAACTCCGCATACCCCGGCATCGGCGGCAGCGCGCCCTTCCCCGCGTACGCCGCGGCCAACGCGACGGCCTCACCGAAGGCCAGCCGCCCCCGGGTCCTGGCACCGTAATGAGCCTCCCGCAGCACGGCCGCCCGCCAGGCCGCCGGAAGCCCCGCCCACCGGTCCAGTAACCCGACAGCCGCCTCCGCGTCCCCGGTACGGTCCGGATCCGCCTCCGCCCACCGCCCCGCCCCCACCGGATCACAGAGCCCGGCGAAATACGCCACATCCATCACCAGACCCGCGATCCGGGGCCCGTACTCCTCCGCCCGGTCCGCATGCGGCCACGCCCGCCCCAGCGCACGGCTGTCCGCCACACACCACCCCAACGCGGCCCGCGTATACCCGGGCAGGGCGTCCCTGACGACCGAAGACATCACCGCACCCCGCACCAAAGGCCCCACCCGCCCCGCCAACCGCACCACCACCGACCACTCCCGCACCCGCCAACACCCCAACACGTCCAACGCCCCACGAACCTCGTCCAAGCCCTGCTGGCGAAGTCCGTGGTTCAGCGTCAGTGGACTCGTCACCGGACACACCCCTTTCGCCGGGCGACGTCTCCGCCCGGACCGTAGTGAGGTGATCGTCGCGGGAAGGGTCACGGCCCGACAGGGACGTAACGTCCTAGTTTGGGAACCCTAGTTGGATACGCCGAGGAATTCGGCGATCCGGCGCAGGCCGTGAGGTGTCCGGCCTCCGGCCTGGAGATCTTTGACGATGGTGACCGCCAGGGTGTGATGCCGTATCCAGGCGGGGGCGATGCTGTGGAGCCGTTCCAGCGCCGCGACCGCGCCTTCGGGGTTGCCCAGGTCGGCATGGGCCCGGGCCACGTCGAGGAGGAGCCAGGTGTGCCAGGAACGCGGGGTGTCCGCGTCGAGGCGGATGCCCTTCGCGAGGGTCAGCGCCTCTGCGGGGCGGGCGTGCTGGACGGCGAGACGGACGCGTTCGATACGTACCGACGAGGGGCTGAACACGGAGACCATCCGGGCGTCGGCCGGGGAAGGCAGTACGGCGAGCCGCCGGGTGGCGTGTTCGGCTTCGAGCATCATCCGGTTCGCGGTGTCGTAGTCCCCGCGCCGGGCCGCACTGGTCGCGGCGGACATCACCAGGCCGCCCCACACCCGGACCTGCTCGACCGAGCTGCCCGGGACCTTCTCGACCGCGTCGGCCGCGCGGACCGCCAGGTGTTCGGCGTCGTCCAGCCGGTTCTGCCGCTGGTAGTTCCAGGCCACGGAGTTGCTGATCATCGGCGCCAGCAAGGGATCGTCCGAATCCCCGGCGGCGCCTATGGCCCGTTCGAGCGCCGAGAGCGCCAGATCCGTCTTTCCCAGCCGGATCGCCAGATGGCCCGCGAGCTGGAGGGCTTTGCCCAATGCCGTCTGCCCCGATGCCCGGTCCTCGGCCCGGCCGACGGACGACGCGAAGCGGGCGTCGGCGACGATCCCCGGCAGTGCGTCCATGAGCCGGCCGAACTCGGCGTCGTGGTACAGGGTCCACCCGGCGGCGATCTCCCGCCGGAGCAGCGGGAGGGAGAGCGCTTCGACCGCGTTCGGCTCCGGCGGCGGCGCGAACAGGGGCGGCATGACGGCCCGGCGGACGGCGACCAGTCGCGGAGGGTCAGCCTCCCCGGTCGACGGCACCCCCGGCGGATCCCCGAGCAGGCTCGTCAGCTCCACGCCCAAGCCGTGGGCGAGCGCGTGCAGGGTGGGCAGCCGCGCGCTGTGTTTGCGCTGCTGTTCGAGCTTTCTGACCACGTCGACGGAGATGCCCGCCCGCTCCGCGAGGGCTTCCTGAGTGAGACCGGCGATCCGGCGGAGGCGGGCGAGCCGCTCCCCGAGGTGCTCAACAGCCATGCGCCCGAGGGTACGCCCGCGTCGCGCGCACGGGCCGCGCCCTCCGGCGACGGCCCGAAAACCGGTGGAGCCGGGGCCGCCGGGCGCCGTACCGTGCCGACGTTCCCAGCCGCCCGCGTGAGGACGTGCCGTTGTACACCGTGTGAGACCTCCCAAGCGCTGATCTGTCGCGCGTCGCCGCTGTGCGCCGCGCCGCTTCTTGCTGCGGATTTCTCACGGGAACCGGTGTATCTCTGTGCTCGAAAACTGGGTGGTCACCCCCACCTGTCTGCCGCTCGTCCGCCGCCGCTGCCATGCGTGCGGCTCCGAACGCTTCCGGGCGAACGGCAAGTTCCGTGTCAACGCCCACCACAAACTCCTCGACGTCTGGCTCCTGGTGCTCTGCACCGGCTGCGGGACCACCGCCAAGCTCACGGTCCTGGAGCGGACGAATGTCCGCGCCGTACGCCCCGGGCTGCTGGACCGGCTGCATGCCAATGACCCCGGCCTGGCCGCCGAACTGCTCCAGGACCCGGGCGTACGGCGCCGGAACCGGATCGCCCTCGACTGGGACGGCGCCTGGCGGCTCGACACCGGCGGACCGGCCGACCCCGACCGGGAGGTGATCGATGTCGAGGTCCGGTTCGGGGCCCGGATCCCGGTCCGGCTGATCGCCGAGGGCTGCGGGCTGCCACGGGCCGAGGTCGAACGGCTCGTCGAGGAGGGGAAGCTCGTCTCGGCGGTCCGGCTGGGCGGCAGGCTCACCGGCGCCTTCGGCTTCACGCTCAAACGCTGAGCGCCTGACCCCTGACCCCTGACCCCTGACCACTGACCCCCGGCCCCTGAGCCCCGGATACCGGGGCCGTCCGGTGCGACTCCGCCGGACGGCCCCGGAACCCGATGGCCCCGAGGCCGTGGCCGTGCGAGCCTGCCCGTGTCGGCGGTCGACGGAGGTGGCGGTGCGATGGAGCGGGACGAAGCCCTGCGGCAGTTGAACGAGCTGGCGTGGGACGGGGTGTGCGGCATCCCCGCCGGGTCCCACCGGCTCATCCGGGCCGGTTTCGACGCGCTGCTCGCGGTCATCGACTCCCCCTCGCTCCCCCTCCTGGCCGGGCTGCTCCGGCGTGAGGAGCCCGAGGCCCGGGCCCTGTTCGAGCAGGTGCTCGACGAGTTGGGGCTGCGCTGGGAGCCGCCCGCCGACCCCGTGGCGGCGCATTGGGCGATGGCCGAGCGTGTCGCCGCGCAGATCGCCGACGGGACGCTCGCCCCCGCCTTCGGTGCCCGTCTCTTCTCCTGGGAGATCGCCCCGAAGCCCTGCGCTTTCCCGAACCGCTGGGCGAACTGGTGGCCTGCGGCATGGAGGTCGTCGATCCCGAAAGGGTGTGGGCCGACTCCGACGAGGAACTCCGCCGGGAGACCGTGGCGGCGGCCGAGAAGTTCCTCGCCTCGCGCCGGGCCGGGGGCGCCGGGGTCTGACGCCCTGCCGGTCAGCCCGTGCGCCGGGCGCGCCTCATCGCTCGTACCCCCACGGCCGTGCCGATCCCGCCCGTGAGTATCGCCGCGTACGCCCCGCCCAGGCCGTTGCCCGTACCGAGGCCGCCGTCCGCGGTGGCCGCGACCACGGCGCCGAGCGCCATACCGCCCAGGCCCGCCGCGACGGCGAGTCCCGCCCCCAGCCTCCCCGTCGTCGTGCCGAGCCGGGCCGTGGGGCGGGCCAGCGCCAGACAGGCGACGGCGATCGCCGCCAGCCCCAGCAGGGCGCCGATGGACGCCCCGGCGCGGCCGAGGCCGAAGTCGGTGATGTCCGCGGCGATCGGCGGGGCCGGGGCATGCGCCGCCGCGGGTGCGGCCGAGACGAGTACTACCAGCAGGGCGGCCGGGACGACGGCGAACGGATGACGGCGGTTCATGAGACGTGCTCCTCGGCCAGCAGGGACGGGACCTTGACGTAACGGGGCGTGACGGGTTCGAGCATGCCTGCCCGGCCCGCTCCCGGTCGTCCGGCGGACGTGGACACTTCGGGCTGCCGCCGATGGCGCGCGAGGGCGCCCGGCTACCACGTACGTGGTAGCCGGGCGCCCTGCCCGAGGAGGACTCGCCGCGGGGCGCCGGGTCGTTAGGGTGCGCGCATGGAGACGGGGGTGTCCGCCCGGTGGAGCCGGTACGGGGACGGGTTCGTCGCCGTCGCCGTGGCGGCGGCGCTGCTGATCACCGGGGCGGCGCGGTACGAGCCGGAGACCGCGCGGGCCGTGACCGGCTTCGTTCTGCTGGCCGTGGGCGGGCTGGCGCTGGCCGCGCGGAGCCGGGCCCCGGTCACCGTGCTGGCGGTCACCGGGCTGTGTGCCGTGGGGCATCAGGCAGCCGGATTCGACGTACCGGCCGTCGCCTATCTGTTCGCCGTGTACGCGGCGGTACGGGCCGGGCATCGAACCGTGTCGATCGTGGCGAGCGTCGCCGTGCTGGCCCTGCTTCCGCTCGCGGCTCTGGCGGCCGGCCCGTACGCCACGGGTGAGGCGTTCGCGCGGGCCCGTGGCGCGCTGGAGATCGCCTGGCTGATCGCGGCGGGCGCGGCGGGCGAGGCGCTGCGGCAGGCCGAGCGGCGGGCCGACGAAGCCGAACGCACCCGTGAGGAGACCGCGCGGCGCCGAGCCGACGAGGAACGGCTTCGGATCGCCCGCGAGTTGCACGATTCCCTCACCCACCAGATCTCCGTCGTCAAGGTGCAGGCCGAGGTCGCCGTGCACACCGCCCGCAGGCGGGGCGAGGAGGTCCCGCCTCCCGTACTGGCTATCCGGGAGGCGGCGCGCGAGGCGACCCGTGAACTGAGAGCAACCCTCGAGGCGTTGCGTGAGGACGGCACCGAACCGCCGCGCGGGCTCGACCAGATACCGGGACTGGTCGAGCAGGCCCGCGGGACCGGTCTGGACGTGACCCTGACCGTCGAGGCGGACCGGCCCGAACTGCCGTCGGCGGTGAGCCGGACCGTCTACCGGATCGTCCAGGAGGCGCTTACCAACGTCGCCCGGCACGCCGGGGCGGCCACCGTCTCCGTCCGGATCGACCGTGGTCCCCGGTCCGTCGTGGTGCTGGTCGAGGACGACGGCAGGGCGGTCCCGGGCGCGGCCCCGGTGCCCGGCCTCGGGCTGCTCGGCATGCGTGAGCGCGTCACCGCCCTCGGCGGGCGGCTGCGGGCGGAGCCGAGGAGCGGAGGCGGCTTCACCGTACGAGCCGAACTCGTCCTGGACGGGGCGCCGTGATCCGGGTCCTGATCGTCGACGACCAGCCGCTGATCCGCGGCGGTTTCCGCGCACTCCTCGATCTGGAGGACGACATCGAGGTGGTCGCCGAGGCCGCCGACGGCGCCGAGGGGCTGCGGCTGGCGCGGGAGAACCTGCCCGATGTGGCGCTCGTCGACATCCGGATGCCGGTCCTCGACGGCATCGCGACGACCCGCCGGATTGCCGCGGATCCCGCCCTGGCCGGGGTACGTGTCGTCATCCTCACCAACTACGGCCTCGACGAATACGTCTTCGACGCGCTGCGCGCGGGCGCCGCCGGGGTCCTGGTCAAGGACATCGTCCCGGAGGACCTTCTGTACGCGGTGCGCGTCGCGGCCCGGGGAGAGGCCCTGCTCGCGCCGTCGATCACCCGGAAGCTGATCGACCGGTACGTCACCCAGCCTCCGCCCGGCCGCACCGCCGGGAGGCTCGCCGAACTGACCACCCGGGAACGCGAGGCCGTCGTCCTGGTCGCACGGGGCCTGTCCAACGGCGAGATCGCCGACCAGATGGTGATCAGCCCACTGACGGCGAAGACGCACGTGAACCGGGCCATGACCAAGCTCCGGGCCCGCGACCGGGCCCAACTCGTCGTCCTCGCCTACGAGACGGGCCTGGTGCGGGCCCAGAACCCCTGACGGCCCCTGACGGCGCCGCGCAAGCGGATCGCGTACGCGGATCCCGCGCGGTTCGGCCCCTGGTCGAGTGCGCCGGGGCGAGGCTCATCAGCCCGTCGAGAAGTCCCCGGCCCCCGCGCGCGGAGGGGAATCCGGGCCCTTCGGTTGTGCGCCACGAGGACGAGACACCAAACGGCCGTCGTCATCGGGGACGACCCCCCGATCGGCCTCCCGGTGCCTTCAGAACGGTGCCGTACGGCGGTTACCTTTCGGTGCGTCGCGTGACGATCATGACCGGGGGCCGCTGTGCACGGCCGCCCCCGGGGTACTCGACCGCATTTCGCGAAGGGACCCCCGTGACCTCTGTACGACCGAAACGACCCCGCCGGGCCGTCGCCGTCGGCACCCGGCTGGTGGCCGTCGGCGTGCTCGCCGCCACCGTCGCCGCCTGCACGGGCGAGGGCTCCGCGTCCGCCGAGGCGTCCCCGGGCGCGTCCCCGAAGGCGTCGGCGCAGACGGCCCAGAAGACCGCCGAGGCCAAAGAGGCGGCGGCGGTACGGGCCGCGAGCGGCAGCGGGCGGCTGGTCTCGGCCGTGGAACTGCCCCCGTCGGCCCGGCCGCACGGCGGGCCCGGTCAGGTGATCACGTACACCTCCACCGGTGCGAACGGCGGGCGCGTCACCGTGTCGGGGATGGTCTTCGCCCCGGCCGGGAAGCCGCCGAAGGGCGGCTGGCCGGTGGTCTCCTTCGCCCACGGGACCGTCGGGAACGCCGACGGCTGCGCCCCGAGCCGGGTCGACGCCCACGAGTTCGCCGGCTATCCGGAGATCCGGCACTGGCTCGACAGCGGCGTCGCCGTCGTCGCCACCGACTACGAAGGGCTCGGCACCCCCGGTCCGCACCCCTATCTGCATGCCCGCAGCGCCGCTTTCGGCACGATCGACATCGTGCGCGCCGCCCGGCAGGCCGGGATCGGGACCTCGGAGACCTGGGTCGTGACGGGCCAGTCCCAGGGCGGCCACGCGGCGATCAGTACGGCCGTGTACGCCACCCGCTACGCCCCCGGTCTCGACTTCCGGGGCGCCGTCGCCACCGCGCCGCCGACGACCATGTCCCGGCTGGTGTCGGACCGTTCGGACTCCGCCTCGGAGGAGCGGATCGCCCGTACGGCGCTGTATCCGCTGGTCACCGAGGGGTTGCGGGCGCTCGGCCCGCGATACGACTACACCGGACTGTTCTCCGGCCGGGGCCGCGCGCTGGTTCCGACGGCCCGCGGGAAATGCGCCCTCGATCTGGTCGAGCAGGTCGGACGGGCGGGCCTGAACGACGACAACATCTGGAAGCGGCGGCCCGAGACGGTACCCGGGCTGCTGAACGTTCTTCGGACCCGGGCCGACCTGCCGGTCGTCCGGCTGGACCGGCCCCTCTTCGTCGGCCAGGGCGCGAAGGACGAGATCGTGCAGGCCCCGGTGGTGGCCGCGTACGCCGACGCCCTGCGGAAGGCCGGTTCACCGGTGACGTACCGGGAGTACCCGACGGCGACCCACTACACCGTCATGGACGCGTCGGAGGCCGAGACCACGGCCTGGCTCAAGGCCCGGCTCGGGGTGCGCTGACCCGGTAGCCGGGCCGGTAGCCGGTAGCCGGTAGCCGGTAGCCGGGGGCGCGGCCGGGCACCGGGACATCCAGCCGCCCCCGGCCCGCCCCGTCAGCCCGCCGCGCCCTCGTCGAGTACCGCGTCCACCTCGATCTCCACCAGCCACTCCGGCTCGATGAACCGGGACACCTCGACGAAGGTGCACGCGGGCCGGATCTCCCCGAATCGCTCGCCGTGGGCGCGGGCCGCGTCCCGCCAGACCGAGATGTCCGTGAGCATGATCCGGGTCCGTACGACATCGGCCGCCGACCCGCCCGCCGCCTTCAGCGCCGCCTCCGCGATGTCCAGGCACCGCACGGTCTGCGCGTACGCGTCCCCCGGCGCGACCGTCCTGCCGTCCTCCCCGATCGGCGCCGTACCGGCGACCGCGACATGGGATCCCTTCCGCACGGCCCGGGAGAAGCCGATGGCCGCCTCGAAAGGTGAGCCGGAGGGGACGTTGTGGCGTATCTGTTCCATCAGCTCAAGATCCCCGTACGGCGGGGCTGTTGAAACCACTAGGACCACCCGCCCCGCCGCCCCCGGCGGGCTACGGCAGCAGCCGTCGTTCCTTCGCCACCGCCACCGCGCCCGCGCGCGTGTCGACGCCGAGCTTCGCGTAGATCCGGCCCAGATGTGTCTTCACCGTGGCCTCGCTGATGAAGAGCGCGCGGGCGATCTCCCGGTTGCCGAGGCCACGCGAGAGCTGGCCCAGGATGTCCGTCTCGCGGTCGGTGAGCGTGGGGGTGCCCGTGCCGCGCATGCGGTCCATCACGCGGGACGCGACCGGGGCCGACAGCGCCGTACGGCCCTGGGCCGCCGAGTGGATCGCGGTGAACAGCTCCTCCGGGCGCTCCGCCTTCAGCAGATAGCCGGTGGCGCCCGCCTCGATGGCGCGGGTGATGTCGGCGTCCGTGTCGTACGTCGTCAGGACCAGGACGTGGACGTCGGGGGAGGCGATCCGGCGGGTGGCCTCCACCCCGTCGATCCCGGCGCCGAGCTGGAGGTCCATCAGCACCACGTCGGGGCGGAGCTTCCCGGCCATCGCGACGGCCTCCTCGCCGCTGCCCGCCTCGCCGACGACCTCGATGTCGGGCGTGCTGCCGAGGAGGGCGAGCAGCCCGGCCCGTACCACCGCGTGGTCGTCGCAGAGCAGGATCCGTACAACGGTGTCTCGGGGGGTCACTGGGGCTCCAGGGGGATCGCGGCGGAGACGACCGTGCCCTCACCGGGCACGGACTCGATGGTGAGGACGCCGCCGAGCTGCCCGGCCCGGGCCCGCATCGCGGCGATGCCGTGGCCGCGGACGCCGGGCGGGGCTTCCGCGGCGGCGGGCGGCAAGCCCCGGCCGTCGTCGGCGACGTCGAGCACGACCTGGTCGTCGAGGTGGGTCAGGGTGATCGTGGCGAGCGACGCGTCCGCGTGCTCCCGGGCGTTGGCCAGCGCGCCCTGCGCGATCCGCAGCAGCGCCGACTGCGTCCGGTCCGGCAGCGGGACCGCCGGGGCGCCGTCGACCAGCAGCCGGACCCGTAGCGCGCCGGACGACTCCCGGTCGGCGAGTACCCGCAGGGCCTGCGCCAGTCCGCCGCCCGCCGCCAGGTCGGCGGGGGCCAGGTCGTGGACGAAGCGGCGCGCCTCGGTGAGGCTGCGCTCCGCGATGGACTCGGCGGTACGGACATGGCCCCGGGCGGCCCCCGGGTCGCTGTCCCAGGTCCGTTCCGCGGCCTGGAGCAGCATCTGCTGGCTGGACAGGCTCTGGGCGAGCGTGTCGTGGATCTCCATGGAGAGCCGCTGCCGTTCGGCGAGGGTGCCCTCGCGGCGTTCGGTGGCGGCCAGCTCGCGCCGGGTCCTGATCAGATCGTCGACCAGGGCCTGGAGCCGGTCGGCCTGGCGGCGCATATGGAGGAAGACGCCGGTCGCCAGGGCCGCCACGGTCGGCGGCAGCAGGAACAGATTCGGGTCGAGACCGTGCCGCAGCTGCCATTCCGCGTAGACGACGAGGGCCGTCAGTACGCCGACGAGCGCGATCGCGGCGGGCGCGGGCAGGGTCCGCAGCCCGGTGTAGATCAGCGGTACGGCACACCACGCGAAGCTCGGCGCCAGCAGCACGATCACCACCCAGCAGCCGACGGTCAGCCCGAACCCGGCCGGCTCGGCCCGGCGCGCCCCGGCCGGGCCGAGGGGCGCGGCGAGCCGGGGCGCCGCGAGCTGGAGTACGGCGAGGGCGGCGGCGAGGCCGGTCACCCAGGGGAGCCGGGGGCTGTCGGGGTGGTTGAGGACGAACCGGAGCAGCGCGCCGCCGAGGAGGGTGAGGAACGCGATGTTCATCAGGGCGTCGAGCCGCCGGTCGTCCCGGCGCGCGCCCCGGTCGGTGACCGCGGGCCGGGGGTCGTCGGGTCCGGGTCCGGGGCCGGTGCTGGTTCCGGGTCCGGTCTCACGCCGCATGCTGGTCGTCCTGGTGTGCTCGTAGCGCCGGGTTCGTACGGCTGGTTTCGTACGGCCGGGTTCTTACGGGGGCGGGGCGCGGGTGCGCGCGACAAGGCCCACTCGCATCGTGACCCGGCCGGGACCCGGCCGCATCAGCCGATCGGTCGACCCGGCCGTCCTCCATCATGCACGCGGCGACGACCCGGTACGCCGACGGCCGGGGCCCGGTTCCGCCCGGAGGATCGATGGCAGACGGGTCGACCGGCCCGCGAACCGCAGGAACCACCGCAGCCAGGAGTCAGGTCCCATGAAGAAGATGTCGATCCGCGCCCGTGTCGTCGCCGGTACCGTCGCCGCCGCCGCGATCAGCGCCGGAACGTTCGGCGCGGTGTCCGCGAACGCGTCCGCCCCGGCCGCCGAGTCCCGCGCCGCGGTCAAGGCCGACACCCACAACCGCAACCTCCAGCAGACCACCCACCTCACGATCGACGCCGCGACCAAGGCCGCGCGGGCCGCCCTGGACGCCGCCGAGCGCTCCGGCCAGCGGGTGACGGTCGCCGTGGTCGACCGCAACGGCAACACCATCGTCACCCTGCGCGGCGACGGCGCGGGCCCGCAGTCCTACGAGTCCGCCGAGAAGAAGGCGTTCACCGCCGTGTCGTGGAACGCCCCGACGTCCGAGCTGGTCAAGCGGCTGGAGTCGACCCCGAACCTGAAGGACATCCCCGGCACCCTCTTCCTCGGCGGCGGCACCCCCGTCCAGGCGAAGGGCGCCCCGATCGCGGGCATCGGCGTCGCGGGCGCCCCGAGCGGCGCGCAGGACGAGGAGTTCGCCAAGGCGGGCGCGGCGGCCCTGGGCCGCTGACCCGCCCGCCGGGCGGCGGTACGGGGCGCGGCGGCCGGGGTTCCCCCACCGGGCCGCCGTGTCTTTGCCGGTCGTGGACCGTATCCACGACATCGGCCGACCGCCTTACCGCGGCCCGCCCCGCCCCTTACGGGGGTTTCGCGAGGCGGGGCGCGGCCTAGGATCCCGGCATGCTGCGGATGCCTCGGTGGGTGCGGGTCGTGGGGGCCGTGCTGGGCGCGGCCGTCGTGGCGGTGGGCGGCGGCGGATGTACGGTCGGTGAGCTGGGCGGGGTGCGGGGCGAGCCCGGGGCCGCCGGAGTGCGCGATCCCCTCTTTCCCAAGCTCGGCAACGGCGGCTACGACGTACGGCGCTACCGCCTCGCCCTCGACTACGACCCCGCCTCCGGGCGGCTCGTCGGGACCGCCGAGATCCTGGCCCGCGCGGACCGGGAGCTGAGCGCCTTCAATCTCGATCTGCGCCGGCTGACCGTCGACGGGGTGACCGTGGACGGCGCGCCGGCCGCCGCGCGCCGGGCCGGGGACGAGCTGACGATCCGGCCCCGGGACGACATCCGGCGCGGCGCCGACTTCCGTACCGTCGTCCGCTACTCCGGGCTGCCGAGGGCCGTCACCGACCCCGACGGCTCCGAGGAGGGCTGGCTGCGGACCGCTACCGGGGCCGTGGCGCTCGGGGAGCCCGCCGGGTCGGCCGCCTGGTTCCCGGGGAACCACCATCCGAGCGACAAGGCCGCCTACGAACTGGCGGTCACCGTGCCCCGGGGCGTCACCGCCGTCTCCAACGGCGAACTCGTCCGCGAGTCCGCCACCGGCCGCGACGACACCACCTTCGTCTGGCGCTCCGCCGAGCCCATGGCGTCCTATCTGGCGACCCTCGTCATCGGGCCGTACGCGATCACCCGGGCCGGGACCGCCGACGGGCTGCCCGTCGTCAGCGCCGCCGACAGGTCCGTCGCCCGCGCCACCGAGGGGGTGGCGAAGCGGGTGCCGGAGTTCCTGGAGTGGGCCGCCGGACGGTTCGGGCCGTATCCGTTCTCGTCCGCCGGGGTGATCGCCGTCCCGGACGGTATCGCCGGGTACGCCCTGGAGACCCAGAACCGGCCCGTCGTCCCGGCCGGGATGTTCGACGTGACGACCGTCGTCCACGAACTGGCCCACCAGTGGTACGGGAACTCCGTCTCCCCGGCCACCTGGCAGGACATCTGGCTCAACGAGGGCTTCGCCACCTACGCCGAATGGCTCTGGGCCGAGGACCGCGAGGGCGTCCCGGCCGGGGACTCCTTCGCGGAGGCGTTCGACGACGACACCAACTGGGCCTTTCCGCCCGCGAAGCCGCCGTCCCCGGCGCAGCTCACGGAGGCGCCGGTCTACGGGCGGGGCGCGATGGTGCTGCACCAGGTGCGGCGGGCGGTCGGCGACCGGGACTTCTTCGAAATGCTGCGCGGCTGGCCGACCGTCCACCGGCACGGCAACGCCTCGACCGCCGACTTCACCGCCTACGCGGAGCGGGTGTCCGGGAAGGACCTGGGGAAGGTGTGGGACGTCTGGCTGTACGGCGACGGGCGCCCGGCCAAGCCCTGAACGGGGTGTCCCCGTATGCCAGGACGCGAAGACGCGAAGACGCGAGGACACGGAGACGCGAAGACGCGAAGGCCCCGCCCCGCCCGGGCGACGGGCTGGAGCGGGGCCGACTCGCCGCCGAAGGCGCGGCGCCGGGGGGGCGTGGCGTCAGAGCGCGACGCCGAAGTCCCGCGCGATGCCCTCCAGGCCCGACGCGTAGCCCTGGCCGACCGCGCGGAACTTCCACTCCGCGCCGTTGCGGTACAGCTCGCCGAAGACCATCGCGGTCTCCACCGCGGCGTCCTCGCTCAGGTCGTAGCGGGCGATCTCGGCGCCACCGGCCTGGTTGATGATCCGGATGTACGCGTTCCGGACCTGGCCGAAGTTCTGGCTGCGGGTCACCGCGTCGTAGATCGAGACCGGGAAGACGATCTTGTCGACATCGGCGGGCAGGCCCGCGAGGTTGACATTGATCTGCTCGTCGTCGCCGCCGCCCTCACCGGTGCGGTTGTCGCCGGTGTGGACGATGGTCTGGTCCGGCGTCGCCCGGTTGTTGAAGAAGACGAAGTGGCTGCCGGAGACGACCGTGCCCGCCGGGTTCACCGCGATCGCGGAGGCGTCGAGGTCGAAGTCCGTGCCCGTGGTCGTACGGACGTCCCAGCCGAGGCCGACGGTGACGGCGGTCAGACCCGGCGCCTCCTTGGTCAGCGATACGTTGCCGCCCTTGGTCAGGCTTACTGCCATGTGGGACATCCCCTTTTGTGAGCTGTGTGCGCGTCGTCGTGCCCGGGCCCGGCCGCCGCCCCGAAACGATTCGTCCCGGATCGGGTGGGCCGGTCCCCGTCCGAAACTACCTCTGACCCCCATCACGCCGACAGACCGGTACCGGGTTCCACATCCGTCCCCTCCGTTCCCGGGCCCGCCAGGGGTGTTCCGGGGGCGGCGGAAAAGCGGGATGACGGATCCGGGGTCGGCGCGGGATCATGGGGGCATGTCCGGGCCCTATGTCATCCGCGGCTCGGTCTCCCTTCCGGAGGCCGAGCTGATGTGGCGTTTCTCCAGATCGTCGGGGCCGGGCGGACAACATGTAAATACCAGCGACTCGCAGGTCGAGCTGCGGTTCGACCTCGCGGCCACGGACGCGCTGCCCCCGGTCTGGAAGGAACGGGCGCTGGACCGGCTCGCCGGGCGGCTGGTCGGCGGCGTGATCTCCGTCCGGGCCTCCGAGCACCGCTCCCAGTGGCGCAACCGGGAGACGGCGGCGGTCCGGCTGGCCGCGCTGCTCGCCGAGGCGACGGCTCCGCCGCCCAAGCCGCGCCGACCCACGCGGATTCCGCGCGGGCTGAACGAGCGGCGGCTGCGGGAGAAGAAGCAGCGCTCGGAGACGAAGCGCGGCCGGTCGTCCCGTAACGACTGGTCCTGACCGGGCCGCCCCGACCCGCCGGGGCACCCGTACACCGACGCCTTCCGCCCGCCGCGTCCGACCGTCTGCCCCGCTGGCCCGCCACGGCGCCCGTACACCACCGCTCGCTGCTCGCCGCCCGCCGCGCATCCGACGATCGGACGACACCGTGGTCCGCCGGGTGGGCCGCGCCCGGTGGCCGGTGCGGCGACCGCGTCCGGGGCCGCCGGGGCGCACAGTGGGAGGTACGGCGCGCGGGTCACCGGGCACCGACCCGACGACCAGGAGTCCGCAGATGACCGCCGACACCGCCGCCGCCGCGCTCCTCGACGCCGCCCGGCGCGGGGACGCCACCGCCGTACGGGCCGCGCTCGCCGAGGGCGCCGATCCCGACGTCAGGGACGCGGAGCTGCGTACCCCGCTGCTGCTCGCGGCCGTCGGCGACCATGTCGAGGCCGCCCGTGTCCTGGTCGCGGCCGGTGCCGATCCCGACGCCCAGGACACCAGGCACGACAGCCCGTGGCTGGTGACGGGGGTTACCGGCAGTGTGGCGATGATGCGGGCCCTGCTGCCCGCGAACCCGGACGTCGGACTGCGGAACCGCTTCGGCGGGGTGTCCCTGATCCCGGCGGCCGAGCGGGGGCACGTGGCGTACGTCCGGGCCGTGCTGACCGAGACCGGGATCGACGTCGACCATGTCAACGACCTGGGGTGGACGGCCCTGCTGGAGGCGGTACTCCTCGGCGACGGCGGGCCCGCGCACCAGCAGGTCGTACGGATCCTGCTCGCGGCGGGCGCCACTCCCGGACTGCCGGACGCGGACGGCGTCACCCCGCTGCGGCACGCCCGCAGGCGTGGGTTCACGGAGATCGCGGCCCTGCTGGAGGCGGCTCCGGCGGAGTAGGTCCGTCGCCCCCGGAGCCGTGGGCGGTGTCCACGTCGGCCCATAAGTCCCGCAGGTCCCGTGCGCCCCGGGCATCCCGGGAGCCTCTGATACGGCGGGCCGCGAACGTCAGGACGACGGAGGCCGTGGCGAAGGAGAGCGCCACCGGCGTCACATAGCCGGGTACGTCGTCGGTGACGTACGTCGCCCCGTCCTCCGTCTCGCAGACATAGCGCAGCGGCAGGAACTCGACGCCGTGCTCGGCGAGGGATTCCGCGGTCTCGGTCGGGCAGACCCGCAGGGGCGCCGGGCCGCCGCCGGTGTCGGCCGCGTCCAGGGTGGCCGCGACGGCGCCGAGCATGCCCCAGGCGTAGACACCGGCCGCCGCGGCGCCCGTCAACGCGGCGGCGGAGGACAGCAGCGACGCGCCCGCGTCGGGCCCCCGCGACCGGCGGACGTCGAGGGCCGCCCCGACGCTCCGGGCGAATAAGTACACGGTCGACGCCAGGGCGGCGAGCAGAACCAGGGTCACCAGCATCCGGTCAGTTCACCAGCCCGGCCCCGGTCCGGGCCCGTGGTTTTACCGGACCTCCCCAGCCGGTGCCGAGGCACGGCGCGTTCATCCGGTTCAGCAGGTGGACGCCGTCCCGGCCGGGGACCGTGGTGCGGGCAGCCGTACCCGGACACGCCCCATCTGTTCCGGCCGCCGTCGCGGAGGCCGACGCCCGCGGCCCGCGACAACCGCGTGATCGGAGGGGACTGTTCGTGCCGCCGATTCGTCGGACGTGCTGGGCGGCACCCCAGGAAGTCGTTCCGGAGGTGATTCCGGTACGGGCCCGGTCGGCGGCCGGGCGGCCGGCGGCGGCGGTACGAGACGGGGAGCGGTCCCGGCCGGCCGACCGCCCTCCGGACCGAGAGCCAGTACCGGGGCCAGGGCCGGGATCAGTGCCGAGCGGCGGGGCCGGGGCGGTTCCGAACTGGGCGGCACGCTGCGGATGCTCCTCGATCCGGCCCCGCCGCAGGGGTATTCGCCGGACTTCCCGACCTGGTGCTCCGCCCGGCGACGGCGGGTGCCGCCCCGGCCGCGACGGTGGCGCGTGGCTCTTCGTCCGGCCCGGGACCGGGTTCCGTTTAGGGTTCCGGTTCGGCTGATGCCGCTCGCGGGAACGGGTGCGGGGCGGTGTCATGCCGGCACCGGGCCACAACAGTCCGAAGGCGCCACGGCACGGCGGTACGGAGGCACGGCGGTACGAAGGCGCCACGGCCCGGCGGCACCCCCGCGCGGCCCATCCTGCCCGCCCGTCAGCTCAGGTGCCGGTACCGGCCGCGGAAGTACATCAGCGGGCCGCCCTCCGCGCTCGGCAGCCCCACCGACAGCACCCGCCCGATGACGAGGGTGTGATCGCCCGCGACCACCCGCTGCTCGGTCCGGCACTCCAGGGTCGCCAGCGCGCCGCCGACCAGCGGTGAGCCGCTGATCTCGCCCCGCCGGTACGGGATGTCCTCGAAGAGGAGCCGGTCGCTCAGCCGCCCCTTCATCGCGAACCGGCCCGCGATGTGCCGCTGGCTCTCGGAGAGCACCGACACCGCCCAGAGGGGCTGTTCGTCGAGCAGGTCGTCCATCCGGGAGCCGTTGCGCAGACTGACCATCACCAGCGGCGGATCGAGGGAGACCGAGACGAAGGCGGTCGCCGTCATCCCGGCGTCCTCGCCGTGCGGTCCGGCGTCCTCGTCGAACGCGGTCACCAGCACCACGCCCGCCGCCAGCCGGGACATGGCGGCCCGGAAGTCGTCGTTGCTCACCCCCTCAGCATGGGGGACACCGGGGGCCGGAACATGTCCGGCGGCGGGGCCGGGGGGAGTCGTATGCAACACACACGGAACGCTAACCGGACGAAACGGCGCGCCGCATCGGGCCCCGGGGGCTGCGTTGGTCCTAGGACCAAGGTCCCGGCGCGGTTCGGGGGCGGTTCGCCGGTGGTCCGGCAGTGATTCGTCGGTGATTCGACAGTGATTCGTTGGTGGTTCGCCGCCTCTCAAGCCCCGTACGAAACCGGTGTCCCGGCCGTCACGGGGCGGCGGACCCGCCGGGCCCGGAACCCGGCCCTGCGGCCCCTGGAGCCCCGCGGAGGCCCCCGGAAGCTCCTCCCCGCACACGCTCCGGGCGCCCCCGGGAGCGCCCCGGGACACGCTCCCGTACGCCCCCATCACCCTCCGTACACAGAACCGATTTGCACTCCGAAAACGCTGGTAAAGGCCAAAAGCACATCCCCGTACAACCGGGATACTCTCATCATTCCATGTGACTTGAGTCACAGAGGGCGGTATTTGTTGACCCTGTGTACCGAGTGGACAGCTCGCTGTGATTCAGTGGCCGGGAAACCACATCGGCGAACCGGCGTGGAACGACCGTATGAAGACCGCAACACGAAGGCCGAAGAGATACCTGGAGTCTGCTGTCGAGGTCTCGGGGAGAGCGAGCATGGAGACCGAGTCGGAGCCCTACGTCCGCCTTGCGACCTTGCGGCAGCTGCACAAGGTGGTGGCTGAACTCACCGGAGCCGGCAGCCTCGCCGACACGCTCCAGAACGTGGCCGACGGCGTCGTGTCCGGCCTCGGCTACGAACTCGCCTGCGTCAACCTCGTCCGCTCCGACGGCGATCTCGTCGTCGCCGCCTTCGCCGGAAGCTCCGCCGCAGAGGCCCTGATGACCGGCCGGGTCGGCCCCCGGGCCTCCTGGGACCGGCGGCTCTCCATGGGCGAGGCATGGGGCGATCTGCGGTTCATCCCGCACACCGAGGGCTGGGTGCTGATCGAGGACGACGTCCCGCAGTGGCACACCGAGGGCCCCGAGCCCCGGTTCGAGGACGAATGGCACCCCCGCGACCGGCTCTACGCGCCCATGCGCGGCTCCGGCGGCAACCGCGAGCTGCTCGGCGTGATCTCGGTCGACCGGCCCCGCAACGGCCGCCGCCCCGGCCCCTGGGGCCAGGAAGCCCTCCAGATGTACGCCTCCCAGGCGGGCATCGCGATCAGCAACGCCCGGCTGCGAGCAAACATGCAAAGGGCACTCGTCCGGCTGGAACGCGAACAGCAGGCGCTCCGGGCCAGTGAGGAGTCCTTCCGGCAGGCGTTCGAGTACGCCCCCAGCGGGATGGCCATCGCCGAGATGGGCGGCGACCAGCACGGACGGCTGCTCCGGACCAATGACGCGCTCTGCCGCCTCCTCGGCCGCCCCGCCTCCGTACTGCGCCGCTACTCCTTCGCCGACCTGGTCCACCCCGAGGACGTCGGCACCCTGCTGCGCACCTCCGCCGAGGGCGGCCGGGCCGAGATACGCCTCGGGCGGCGGGACAGCAGCTATGTCTGGGTCTCCCTCCGCAACTCCGTCGTCGCCGACACCGCCGACGGCCCCCGCTTCCTGCTCACCCATGTCGAGGACATAGAGGACCGCAAGCGCCATGAACTGGCGCTGGCGCACCGCGCCTCGCACGACGCCCTGACCGGCCTGCCCAACAGCGCCGAACTCCGCTCCCGGCTCAGCGCCAAGCTCTGCGACCGGCCCCAGGCGCCGCAGGGCCGCCCGGCCGGGGAGGGCGCGTACGACTACGAGTACGAGGGCGCCTACGACTTCGACTACGACCACGACGCCGACACCGAGGCGATCTTCAACACCGAGGGCTACGCCTTCGGCCAGGCGGGCCACCCCTACGACCACCATGTGCACATCACGGTGCCCGAGGGCGGCGCCGAGGACGGTACGAAGGGGCTCGCGGTCCTCTTCTGCGATCTCGACGGCTTCAAGTCGATCAATGACCGGTTCGGCCACCAGGCGGGCGACGAGGTACTGATCGAGGTGGCCCGGCGGCTGACCACCGGCGTCCGCGAGGGCGACACGGTCGCCCGGCTGGGCGGTGACGAGTTCGTGGTACTCGCCGACGGCCTCGGCATCGCGGACGCCGAGGACCTGGCGGTCCGGCTGCGGAACGCGATCGTGCTGCCGATCCGGGCGGGCGGGCGGGCGGTCCGGGTCGGCGCCAGCTTCGGAATCGGCTGGGCGAGCTGCGGTATGACCGTGGACGAGGTGCTGACCTCGGCCGACGAGCGGATGTACAAGGAGAAGCGGTCGCGCTCCAAGGTCCACCGGCGCGCGGGCTGACCGAGGTGAGGCGTACCACCGCGCGCGCCGGGGACCGGCCGGACGCGCTCCGCGCCCGCCGTGGTCCCGTCCGCCGCCCGTGCCCGCGTTGTACCCGTCCTGTGTCCATCCGCTCATTGACCCGGCGTCCAACGTCCGTACGCTCTGTGGGAGAAGCGGGCGCGCGGGCGCCCGGCCGGGACCGTCCCGTCCGTACCGATCGCGGTCAACACCGAACGATTGGTTCATTCGAACCGGGTAGGCTCGCCGAGTCGGCGTACCGCCGGCGACATGGTGAGGAGTGACAGGGATGACGGCCGCGAACAACGGCGGAGGCAGGCCCAACGGCAGCACGCCCGAGGACGACGACCCGTTCGGCTACCTGTACGAGGACGGGCAGGCCGCGGGCGCGACCAGGCCCGGCCAGGCGCGCGGGGGCTACGGCTACCCCGGGCCCGCCTCGCAGCCCGGCGTCCCCAGAACGTCGTACAACCAGGTCAGGGCGGTCGGTGAGCGGCAGTACGGCCACCACCAGCAGCAGGCCCCGCAGCAGCCCGGGTACGGCTATCCGCCGCCCCAGCAGCAGGCGTACGGGCAGCAGCAGCCGTACGGGCAGCCCGCCGCGCAGTACGCGGCGCCCGAGACCTACCCCGGCGGCACCGGACCCGGCAGGCACGGCTCCGGGCCGCCCACCGTCCCGGGCGGCGCCCACGGCTCCGGCGGCCGGGGCCGCGGCCCCAACACCAAGGGCCTGCTGATCGGTGCCGTGGCGGTCGTCGCCGTGGTGGTGGTGGGTATCACCGTCGCGATCATCACCAAGGACGCCCCCAAGGACACCTCGGAGGACAAGCAGACCGTCGGCGGCCCCGCCAGCCCCGCGCCCTCCGCGTCGGACGACAAGGGCAAGGACCCCGACAAGGAGAAGGAGAAGGAGGAGGAGACCGGCCCGCTGCCCAAGCAGGACGCGGTCACCCTCCAGCTCGGCGGCAACGCCACCACGGACACCTCCATCGAGGGCGCCGAGGGCACCGGCGGTGCGTATGTCACCCAGTTCAACCAGGTCGGCTCGTCCGTGAGCTGGAAGGCGAAGATCCAGCAGTCCGGGGAGTACCGGCTCTACGTCCGCTACACGATCCCCGCCAAGGACGCGCTGGCCACGCTGACCATCAACGGCAAGGCCAACACCAACCCCATCGGGCTGAAGAACTTCATCGGCTCCAGCGACCCGGCGCTCGACAAGAACTGGCAGACGACCTGGGCGCCGGTCTCGCTGAAGGAAGGCGAGAACGAGATCAAGATCTCCTGCGAGACCGGGGACCAGTGCGATGTGAACCTGGACTGGCTGGAGGTCCGCAAGCCCTGACGGGCCTTGTCGGAGACCCCGGGGCCGCCCCCGAGGTCTCAGCCCGGCAGCAGCCCCAGAAAGCCCGCCACCGTCCCGGCCATCGCCTCGCGAGCCGGGACGAGGTGTTTCCGGGGGTCGACGGTCCCGGGGTGGGCGGCCAGATACTCCCGTACCGCCCCCGTGAAGGCGGTGTTCAGCGCCGTCCCCACATTGATCTTCACCATCCCGGCGGCGATCGCCGCCCGGATCTCGTCGTCCGGTACGCCCGACGAGCCGTGCAGGACCAGCGGTACGGGGACCGCCGCCCGCAGCCGGGCGATCAGCCCGTGGTCGAGGGCCGCCGTCCGCTCGGTCATGGCGTGCGACGAGCCGACGGCGACGGCCAGCGCGTCGATCCCGGTCTTCGACACGTAGGCGGCGGCCTCGTCCGGGTCGGTCCGCACCCCCGGGGTATGGGCGCCCGGCGGCGGCTCGCCGTCCTTGCCGCCGACCCGCCCCAGCTCGGCCTCCACCCAGACCCCGTGCCGGTGCCCGTAGGCGGTCATCCGGGCGGTGACGGCCAGATTCTCCTCGTACGGCAGGGCGGAGGCGTCGAACATCACCGAGCCGAAGCCCTCGCCGGGCGCCGCCTCCAGCAACTCGGGGGTGACCACATGATCGAGATGGAGCGCGAGGGGCGCGGTGGAGGCGCGGGCCACGGCGAGCGTGGCGGCGGCGATCGGGGCGAGCCGGCCGCCGTGGAAGCGGACCGCGTTCTCGGAGATCTGGAGGACGGCGGGCCGCCCGGCGCGCTCGGCGCCCTCGGCGACGGCCTCGGCGTGCTCCAGCGTGATCACATTGAACGCGGCCACCCCGGTCCCGGCGCCGACGGCCGTCTCGACCAGCTCACGTGTACTGACGACGGGCATATCTCCCCTTGCGTACGCGCTAGTTCGGCTCCGTGTGCCGCACCACGGTGACATCGGTCAGCAGCCGCTCATAGGCCGCGGCGTCGAACTCGCCCGCCGCGGGGGCGAGAACAGTGGCCGCGGAGAGCGCCACGGCCCGTACCAGCCGCTCGGGCCACGGCACCCCGTCGACCAGACCCGCCAGCAGGGCGGCGACCGCGGAGTCACCGGCCCCGGTGGGATTGCCCCGGACCGGCGCGGACGGCGCGGCCCGCCACACGCCGTCGGCCGTGGCGGCGAGCAGCCCGTCGGCCCCGAAGGACGCGGCGACGGCGCGCGCGCCCCGCCGCCGGGCCCCGAGCACGGCCCGGAGCGGCTCCCGGGCACCGGTCAGCCCGGCCAGCTCGTCGGCGTTGGGCTTGACCAGATCGGGCCGGGCCGCGATACCCCGGCGCAACGGTTCGCCGTCGGTGTCGAGGACGACGGGCACATCGTGGGCGTGCGCCCGGCGGACGAGTTCGGCATAGGCGCCGACATGGATCCCGGGCGGCAGACTCCCGCAGAGGGCGACCGCGTCGGCATCCTTCAGCAGGGCCTCGTAGACCCCGGTGAACCGGGCCCACTCCTCGGGCGAGACCAGCGGCCCCGGCTCGTTGAACTGCGTGGTGTCACCGCCGGACCCGTCGACGACGGCGACCGTACGACGGCTGGTCCGGGCGACCGGGACGAGCGCGTCGTACGGCGCGAGCGGCGCGAGCAACTGCCGCAGCACCGTCCCGGCGGGTCCCCCGGCGAACCCGGTGACGACGGTGTCGTACCCGAGCGCGGCCAGCACCCGGGCCACGTTGATGCCCTTGCCCCCGGGGCGCTCCACGACGTCCGAGACGCGATGCGAGGCGCGGGGGGTGAGGACGGGCACCCGGTAGGTGATGTCGAGGGCGGCGTTCAGGGTGACGGTCAGGATCGCCATCGTAGTCACCACCCCTATCGGCATCGGGTCGGCTCGGGCTGACCCGGCGCTGCTCGGATTCCGGCTAGGTCCTGATCATGCCAAACGGCGGTCCGTTGGCCCAGACCCCGTGCCGTGGTCCGGCCGGATCCATCCGAAACTTCCTTTCGGGCGGTTCTGTGGGGGATTCGCCCCGGGGGACCGCCGCGCCCTTCGAGCCGCTGGGGCAGGGGCCCTCGGGGGGTTCGGGGGGCGGCGCTCGCGGGCTCCTCCCCGGCATCACCGGGTAATGGCGGGGGGCGCTGCGCCGGTGATAACCGCACCTCCGGGCCCGTATACCGGGTTCGCGGTTTCCCGCCATGGTTTCAAGGGGCACGGGGCTGCGGAACGCTGTCCCGGACTCGATGCCGTGATGGCCCCCGTCGAATCGACTACCTGGGAGTGTGAATGGAGAAGTCCCGACGGCGTTGCGGAAATATCAGATACTCCCGTGATCCGGTCCGGCTCGGCGGATCCCGACTCTGTACGCAAGACGCGGCCGGCGGAGAAAAGAGAGGCCGTGGCCGCAGACCGGCGCGTCAAGGCTCCGAAGCCATTCTGAACGAGTTCCTGGGCGCGTTGAAGTCCCATGCCCCGGGTTGCACCCGACCGGAATTGCGGTCATTGCAGCAATCCCTGCTCGATGTGATGTCCGCGTTTCTCGCCCAATGCCCAGACGCGGCGGAAGCGCGACGGGCCGATTCCGGTGGCGGGGAAGCGGTCGGAGGCGCGGTCGGAGGCGCGGGCCGGGTCACCCTCCGGGATATCCGCTCGTTCATCGAGACCCGTCTCGCGGACCACGACCTCACCCCGCAGATCGTCGCGGACCACCACCACATCTCACTCAGCACCCTCTACGCCCTCTTCCGCGACCAGGAGGAGGAAGGCGTCGCCGCCTGGATCCGCCGACGCCGCCTCGAACGGAGCCGGGCAGACCTCGCCGTCGTCAACCGACGGCAGCAGCCCATCCACGCCATCGCCGTGCGGTGGGGCTTCACCGACGGCGCCGCCTTCAGCCGGGCGTTCCGCCAGGCGTACGGCATCAGCCCCCGGGCGTTCCGGCAGCGGGCCGGGGCGGGTGATAGGTGATACACGCACGGCCAAGTTCTCCACACGGACGGCCAACTCGGTTCCCCGCCGCCTCCCTAATGTGTGAGTCGCCCCGAAGAACCACCTAGCTCGTTTCGGGATCAGAGCCCGCAGGGGCCCGAACTCATAAGGAGATCATGGTGAATCGCATCGCGACGAGGAAGGCGACGGCGGCTGCCGCGCTGCTGGCGGTCATGGGAATGGGAGTGGCCACGGCGGGGTCGGCCGTGGCGGCCGACAAGTCCGGCGGGGTCGATTCCGTCTCCGCTCCGGCGGCGGCGGTCAGCGCGCCGGTATCGGCGCAGGCGGGTGCGCTCCACCTCTGGGGCAGTGAGCACTTCAGCGGTCACACGGTCCATTTTACCGCCAGTAACAGTTGGCTCGGCGACAACCGCTGGGATGGCACCAATACCTCGGTCGACAACGGTGCCAACTCCGCCCAGAACACGAGGACTCGTCCCGTGGTCGGGTACACCATCGGTAGCACGACCGGAGCCTGCGGCGGCGACTATCTCCGCATTTTCGGCGGTCAGGCGTATTGGACCCTGGATTTGCGGCCCTGGGGTGGGAATAACTTGAACAACACGTTCAGCTGCCTCGTTTTTGAGTAGATCGTTCCTCCACAGGTGCCCCGGCGCATGCGGGCCGGGGCACCCCGCCGTGCCGTGACCGCTCACCCCGAAAGGGCTCCGGTGAACCGCGCCCGCCGTATCACTCTTCTCGCCTCGTCCGCGGTCGCCGTCGCGGTGGCCATCGCCCTTCTCGTCGCACTCGCCCCCGGTGACCGGCCGTCCGCCGCACCGCGCCCCACACCAGACCCCGCCGTACCCGCGAGCCGGGTGGACATCTCGACCCTGGTGCTTCCGTTCGACATCTATGAGACGACTCCGTACGAGGTCCAAGTCATCGAGCAGGCCAAGGACCGGCTGCTCGGCGACTGTATGCGCGAGCTGGGTATGTCCTGGACACCGTTGCCCGTGCTCAACAGGTCGGATACAGAGGGCCCGCACGATCGTCGCTACGGGCTCGCCGATCCGGGTATCGCCGCCCGCTACGGCTACCATCTGCCGCCGCTCACCCCGACCCGAAAGCGACTGGAGGCCGTGTACACCGACCGCGCCAACCTTCCACCTCGGGAGCGAAATGCCGCGTACGGGCCCAACGGCTCGACCGGAGGCTGCTGGAAGAAGGCCGATGAGCGGATGTTCCGTGACGCCGAACGCGACCAGACGTCCCTGCTGGCCGGGCATTCGGCACAGACCTTCGACGCGGCCCGTCGGCATCCACACGTCTCCAATGCCGACAAGCGGTGGAGCGCCTGTATGAAGAAGGCGGGCCACACCTATACCGACTCCTACCAGGCGCTCGGCGACCCCGCCTGGGGCAAGTCGAAGCGGCCCACCGCCCGGGAGCGGGCCGCCGCCGTCGCCGATGTGCGGTGCAAGCAGGAGACCGGCTTCCTCACCACCTGGATCCGGGTCGACCGGGAGGTGCAGAACGCGGCCGTCCGGAAGAACCCGGCCCTCTTCCGGGACCTGGCGAAGGCCCGGACCGCTCAGCTCGCCCTCGCGCGGGAGATTCTGCGGCGGCCGTAGGGCACCTCCGGGTGTCGCCTGGTCGCACCCGGCGTGTGAGCCGGCCCGTAGAGCCGCCCGGCTCGCTTCCGGGATCACTGCCCGCAGAGGCCCGAATTCATGAGGAGATCACGGTGAACTGTTGAGGCATCTCTTCCCCCGGGATCACGCCAAGGCGTCGCCGGGTCAGCCGATCGGTGCGCTCATTCCGCCGTCGGCGGGGCCTCCGACGTGCTTCGCGGCGGTCGAGGGGATCGAGCCGTTGGCGATGAGCTGTCGTACGCCCGCCAGGTCGAAGCCGACCAGCTTGCCCTGGTTGGTGGTCGTGCTGTAGCCGCCGTTGGGCGCGCACATGACGGGCTTGTCGCCGTACGAGGTCGCCACGCACTCGTGCGCCGCCACGGTGCCGTCGCCGTTGAGGTCCTTGTTGGGGTGGTACAGCCCGAGGACGTGGAGCAGTTCGTGTGGGAAGACGTTGTGCAGCATGTACTCGGGCAGGTACCAGCCGGTCCAGTACTCCGAGTTCATCTGGACGTGGCCGCCTCGGGCCGCGTTGTCGCCGGTCCAGCAGGCCAGGGCGCGGGACGCGCCGGGCTGCCCCAGCGGGCGGTAGATCTCGGCGAACTGGATCGTGCCCTGGGGCGGGCACACCTCGGGGGCGACGTTGGTGACGCCGCCGATGGATATGTTCACGCCTTCCGCCTGGAGCTGGGCGAGCGAGCGGGTGAGGAACGGGGTGTACTTGGTCTTGAGCTCCGTCGAGGTGAAGGTGATGGTGAAGACGGAGCCGGGCGCGATGCTGGTGACGCGGTGATGGGCCATCAGCTTCCAGCCGTTGCCCTCCAGCGGGCGTCCGGCGGCTACCGCCGGGTTGGCGGTCAGTAAAATCAGGAACGCCGCGACGACGGCGCCGACGACGGAGATTCTCGACTTCATCTCTTCGATTCCTCTGGCTTCTCGGATCCGGATGGGACGAACGCGGGAACGCTCCCGCGATTCCGTCCGCCCGAGTGGTCGTGTCACCAGGGGAGTTGAAGATCCCGCGCCGGCTCATGCTAGGCAGTGCGCGGCCCCCGTAGGAGCCCGGTCGGCTATCACGCGCACATTGGCGCGGAATGCGTGCTGGTTCGGCGCCGGATCACAAGTGGCGCACCGGACGCGTACGGGCCCGGGACGACGTCCCGGGCCCGTAAGGGTTTCTGCGAGCGGGTTACTTCGGCTCGACGATCCATTCGCCGCGCCGCATGACGCCCTTGAGGACGAAGTCGGCGTCGAGGATCACCAGGTCGGCGTCCTTGCCCGGCTCCAGGGAGCCGATGCGGTCGTAGAGGCCGAGGAGTCTCGCCGGGTTGACCGAGATGGCCCGGACGATGTCCTCGACCGGCAGCAGGTCGACGGTCGCGGCCCGGCGGAAGGCGGTGTCCAGGGTGAGGGTCGAGCCCGCGATGGAGCCGCCCTCGACCAGCCGGGCGACGCCGTCGGTGACGTCGACGGCCAGCGGGCCGAGCTGGTAGAGGCCGTCCTTGAAGCCCGCCGCGTCCATCGCGTCGGTGATGAAGGCGACCCGGCCGGCGCCCGCGCGGTGGAAGGCGAGTTCGAGGGCGGCCGGGTGGAGGTGCGTACCGTCGTTGATCAGTTCGACGGTGACCCGCTCGTCCTCCAGCAGCGCCGCGATCGGGCCGGGCGCGCGGTGGCCGAGCGGCGGCATGGCGTTGAAGAGGTGGGTGGCGACGGTGGCGCCCGCGTCGACGGCCTCGACGGTCTGCTCGTACGTGGCGTCGGTGTGGCCGATGGCGGCGATCACGCCGTGCTCGGCGAGCAGCCGTACGGAGTCGATGCCGCCGGGCAGCTCGGTGGCGAGGGTGACCATCTTGGCCGTGCCCCGGGCGGCGTCGATCAGCTTCCGGACCTCGGCCGGGTCGGGGTCGCGCAGCAGCTCTTCGCTGTGGGCGCCCTTGCGGCAGGGGGAGATGAACGGGCCCTCGAAGTGGATGCCCGCGAGGTCGCCCTGCTGGACGAGTTCCGACAGCTCGGTGGCGCGCCGGGCGAGGAAGCCGCTGTCGGCGGTGACCAGGGACGCGACGACGGTGGTGGAGCCGTGCTCGCGGTGGGTGCGGACGCCGGTGAGCACCTCGTCGGCGGTGCCGGAGGTGAAGGAGGCGCCGCCGCCGCCGTGGTTGTGGAGGTCGACGAAGCCGGGGACGATCCAGTGCCCGGTGAGGTCGACGGCGGGCGCGCCGTCGGGCGCGGGGGCCGCCCCGGCCGCGGAGATCTTCGTACCGTCGACGGTCACGGTCCCGTTCTCGACCGTCCCGCCCGGCAGGACGACCCTGGCTCCGGTGAGGATCGTGCTGTCGGCGCGGGCGGCGCCCGCTGCGCTGTGGGCGAGTGCGGCGCGTGCGGCCATTAGGCGGTTACCTCCGAGTCGGTGGCGATCAGATCCCAGGCGAGCAGTCCGGCGCCCAGACAGGCTGCGGTGTCGCCGAGGGCAGCCGGGACGATGGCGGGCAGCTTCTGGAACGTGACGCGCTCCTCGACGGCGGCCCGAAGTGGTGTGAACAACGTTTCCCCGGCCTCGGCGAGTCCGCCACCGATGATCAGGGTCCGTGGGTCCAGCAGGGTGAGGGCCGTGACCAGTCCGGCGGCCAGCGCGTCCACGGCGTCCCGCCAGACGGCGATCGCCCGGGGGTCGCCGGACTCGACGGCCTTGGCGCAGTCGGCGGCGTCCGCGTACGGGTCTCCGCTGGCCTCGGCCCAGGCACGTGTCACCGCGGCGGCGGAGGCCAGGGTCTCCAGACAGCCGCGCTGACCGCAGCCGCAGTCGGGCCCGTCGGGCCGGACGACGACATGCCCGATCTCGCCCGCGTAGCCGTGGGCCCCGGCCTCGATGGAGCCCTCGATGCCGATGGCGCCCGCGATGCCCGTACCGAGCGGTACGAACAGGAACCGGTCGTCGCCCTTCCCGGCCCCGATCCGCCCTTCGGCGAAGCCGCCGGTCCTGACGTCGTGCCCGAGGGCCACCGGGATCCCGCGCAGCCTGCGGCTGATCAGGTCCCGCATGGGTACGTCGCGCCAGCCGAGGTTGGTCGCGTAGACCGCGATCCCCCGCTCGGAGTCGACGATCCCGGGCACGGCGACCCCGGCGGCCAGGGCGCCGCGTCCGAAGTGGGTGACTCCGTAGTCGAAGAGCTCCTCGGCGAAGTCGAGGATCGACTGCACGACGGCGTCGGCTCCGCGCTCGCGCCCCGTCGCCCGCCGGTCCTCGTGCAGGAGCGTGCCGTCCACCCCGACGAGGGCGGCTTTCATACCGGTGCCGCCCACATCGAGGGCGATGACATGTCTCACGCCCATAGTTTGGCTGGCGACCGGGGATAGGTCTAGTCCACTACATCTAATTGTTGCGGAGTCATACAAATGATGGGCCGGAGATTCGACGGGATATATCGCATCAAGTCTGGTCAATCCGCTTGTGGACGGTCCCGGAGGGGAGTGTTCCGATGGGGGAGGGAGTGGGGGTGAAGCGTGCTGGTTCAGTAAGCGCTTTCGGGGAGCGGGGGCGCTTCGGGGCCCGTGGGGGGAGCGAGGGTGCCGGTTTCGGCCCCGGCCCCGTACGGGATCTCCGCGCCGGCCCCGCTCGCGCCCGCCCCGCTCGCCCGTTCGCCCGGCTCAGTGCTCCGGCGCCCGCAGCCCGTCCAGCAGGATCGCCAGCCAGCGCCGCCAGGTCTCCGACGGCGGGGCCCCGGGCGGCGGCATCACCGTGTCCAGCATCGCCGCGATCGACGGGATGTCCGCCGCCGTGACGTCCTTCCGCAGGGTGCCCTGGGCGTGGGCGCGGGCGACGAGGGCCGTGCAGTGGGCCGCGATCTCCGTCCGGGCCCGGGCGACACCGGCCGCGCCCGTACCGCCGCCGCGCATCATCTCGCGCAGGCCGCGATTGGTCGCGGCGCGGGCGAAGGAGGTGGTGAGGAAGGTGCCGAAGGCGGCGAAGGCGTCGTCCTCGGCGGCGGCCCGGGCGGCGAGGGCCGCGATCTCTCCGAGTTCACCGGCGAAGACGGCGTCCGCGAGGGCCTGCTTGTCGGGGAACTTCCGGTAGACCGTGCCGACGCCGACCCCCGCGTGGTGGGCCACGTCGTTCAGGGTGGCCGCGAGTCCGCGGGCCGCGAAGACCTCCCGGCCCGCCTCGACGATCAGCCGCCGGTTCCGTTCGGCGTCCCGCCGCAGCGGCCGGGCCTCCTCGTTGGGCCGTGCTCCGTCCATACCCGCGCCTCTCCCTCGGTCGACCGGTCGAATCGGTCAGGCCGACCGATCACGTGAAGTGGATAGATCTTATCCGCTTTGATGTTACGGTATCCCCCAGGGAAGCGGATAACTTCTATCCGGATCAGTGGGGAGTCGGCATGCGGACCGTGGTCGTCACGGGAGGTACGGACGGACTGGGCAAGGGACTCGCCCTGCACTACTTACGGCGCGGCGCCCGCGTCGTCGCCGTCGGCAGCACCCCCGCGAAGGGCGAGGCCCTGCTGGCCGAGGCGGGCCCGGCGGCGGACCGGGCCGTCTTCCTCCGCGCCGATCTGACCTCCGTCGCCGCCGCCCGTGAACTCGCCAACCGGATCGCCGCCGACCACGCCCCCGTCGACGCGCTGATCCTCTGCGCCCAGCGCTACCGGCTCACCGGCCCCCGCGTCCTCACCGCCGAGGGCTTCGAGCGCGGCTTCGCCCTCTCCTATCTGAGCCGTTACGTCCTCGGCCACGGACTCCGTGCGTCCCTGGCGGCATCGCCCCGGCCGGTCGTACTGAACGTCGCCACCCCCGGCGTACCGCTGGGCCGGATCCACTGGGACGACCTCCAGCTCACCCGCCGCTACTCCGGACCGCGCGCCGTGCTCCAGTCGTTCCGCGCCAACGACCTGCTCGGTGTCTCCTTCGCCGAGCTGTACGGAAAGGGCCCGGTCCGCTACGTCACCTACAACCCGGGTGTCGTCGCCACCGGGATGCCCGACCGGGCGCGCTGCGGCCCGTCGCGAAGGCGTCGTTCCGGGTCCTGGCGACGCCGGTGCCCAAGGCGCTGCCCCCGATGACCCGGCTGATCGACGACCCGCCCGCCGAGCCGTTCACGGCGTACCGGGGCGACCGCCGGATCCGCACCGACCGGGCAGCCTTCGACCGCGACGCGGCACTCCGGCTGCACTGCCTCACCCGCGACCTGCTGGAGACGGTGCCCGGGGCGCGCGGCTGAGCGGGGCCGGGGACCCGGGTGCTACTTCCTGACCAGCCGGGCGGCCCCGGCCCCCGCGTCATCGCCGTCGCCGTCGCCCGCGCCTGTGTCGATCCGGTACTCCTCGACGACCAGCGCTATCCGCTCGTACGCCGCCGCCTGATCACCCTCCACCGCCAGCTCCGGAACGTCGACCTCGGTGGCGCTCTGCCCCGGCCCGAGCGGCGGATTGGCGGGCGGCGTGCCCGGCGGATGGGCGACGGCGCCCACGATGGCGCCCTCCTGGTCGTGTACGACTGTCAGCAGCATCGGACATCCCTTCGCACCGTGACCGCACCTCGTGGCTTCACACCTTGACTTCACACCTTGACCAGGGAGACCCAGAGGGTCACGTACCGGACCGTGGGCTCACCGACATTGGTGAGCGTCACCCACAGCACGTACTCGAAAAAGATCAGATCGCCCTGGACGTGCGGAATCTTCTGGAGGTACGTCTCCTGGGCCCAGACGGCCGTCCGGTTGTGGCCGTACCCCTCGGGCGCCTCCGTCCCGGGGTGGGCGGTGGCGGTGACGGTCCCGTCGAACGGCTCGAACGGCCCGACCGTGATGGTCTTCGCGCCCCCGGTCGGCAGGCACTGAGGCCCGATCAGGGACTTCATGTCCAGGAGATACGGCCCGAGGAAGGAGATCGTGGCCATGGTGACGCGCCTCCGGACGGTGGGCGATGAACGGCGTCCCGACGTTTCCGGCGGGTCCGGGCACTCCCCCTTCCACCGTAGGCGCGTCGGGTAGGCGCCGCATGCGGGCGGGGGCGGGTCGCGCGGCACGAGCCGGGCCGGGCCCCGGCCCGGCGCCCGGTTATCACCAGGTGGCCGTCCTACCGGCCGCCGCCCGCCGCCGGAATCCTTGAATCAGCGACCATCCGGTCGAGTTCGCGTACGGCCTGTCCCGTCCCGACCGACCGCCCGCCCCGGAGGCCGTGATGATCGCCGATCCCTTCACCGACCCGGCCGCCGCCCTGCACGGCGCGTACGAGGCCGATCTCGCCCCGCACCGCGCCCTGTTCGAGTCCGCCGAGCCGCTCCGTACCGTGCTGTCACCGGTCTGCGAACCGGCGCTGTTCGCGTACTGGATCCGGCGGTACGGCGCCTGCGGCGCGGTGACGGCCGCGCCGCCGGGGGAGCCGCCCGAGGGGCCGGGGTTACGGAGCGCGCGGGTCTGCGCCGAACTCCACGCCGAGGTCGTCGTCGGCGCGACCCCCAGGCGAGACCCGCCGTCGAGTACGAACTCGAACGGATGACGGTCGTCGCGGGCCCCGGGCTGCTGGCCAACTGCCGCCGGGTCCTGGGCCCCGACCCGCACCCGTACCGCTTCCTCGCCGACCGCGTCGAACACCACGGCGGCCGGAGGGCGTTCAGCAGCCGCCGGATGCGGGAGGTGCTGGGGGCGCAGCCCTATCTGCTCCCCGCGATGACGGACGCGGGCCGGCGGGCCCTCGCGGCGTACGGCGGCTTCGTCACGGAGACGGTCGCCCTGGCGGCGGCGGACGCGGAGGTGGCCCGTACGGCGGCGGACGCGGAGGTGGCCCGTACGGCGGCGGGATGACCCCGGGCCCCCTTCCGGCGGCCCGCCCGGCACCCGCCCCGGCACCCGGCTTCCGGGACCGGTGTTGCCGTCCCATCACATCCCCGTACCGGGGCGATCATGTTGCCGGGTCACCCTCGTCGCCATGCCGATCTCTTGGAAACCCGGTGGGACCACGTCCGACGCCGGTCCGGGCCGCCCGTGAGCCCGGCGCACCGGCGCCCGGCGCGGCGCGGACTGCTCGTCCTCGGCGGCGGATTCGTCCTGGCGCCCGTGTCGGCGGCGGCGTTCCTGGTCGCGACGGACCGGACGGCGCCGCGCCCGTCCGCCGCGCGCCCGCAGTCCCAGGACGCCCCCCGCCCCCGGTTCGCCTCGGCCGCGCCTCCGCCCCGGCCCTCGGGCTGGATGGACGGCGTCGCGCGGAAGCCGATCACCGGGAACTTCACCCCGGAGGGCCGGACCGCGCAGCGGGGCCTGATTCTCCACGTCCAGGAAGGGGAGGGATCGCTCCACGAACGGTTCTCCACTCCCGCGTACCGCAGTTCGGCCCACTTCTGGGTCTCCCAGGCGGGCGAGATCGAACAGTACGTCTCGATCCACGACCGCGCCTGGACCCAGCGCGCGGGCAACGCGGCCTGGGCGTCGATCGAGACGTCCGGCTTCGCCCGGAACCCCCTCACCGGCCCCCAGGTCGAGGCGGTCGCCCGGGTCTACACCTGGGGAGTCCGCGTCCACGGCTGGCCCGTCGAGGTCACGGACTCACCGGACGGCGCCGGCCTGGGCACCCACTCCATGGGCGACGCGGCCTGGGGCGGCCACGCCTGCCCCGGCACTCTGCGGTCGGCCCAGCGCACGGCCGTGATGGACCGGGTCCGCCGGGCCCTGTCCGCATGACGACCCGCCCCCGGCCCGGTCCGGTCAGCGGATGGCCCTGATCATCACGGTGAGTTCCGGCGCGTCGGCCGACGCCCGGCTCCGGCCGATGTCCGCGTACCCCCACGACCGGTAGAGCGCGTGGACCCGGCCGTCCCCGGCGGCCGGATTGACCATGAGCGTCACATACGTCTCGCCCCGGGCGGCGTCGAGCAGCGCGTCGTGCACCCGGCGCGCGGTCCCGGTCTTCCGCCAGGCGGCCCTGACCCCGAACTCCCGCAGCGCCAGGGCCGGGTGCCCGGTGTACCGCTCCGGCGGCTCCGGGGTGGTGCGCAGCCAGTGGCGGTGGCCGGGCTCGATGGTGTTGCCGTACGCGTATCCGACCGGTTTCCCGTCGGAGTAGGCGAGTACGGCCGTGAAACCGGGTTCGGCGCCGTGCCGGTCCAGCCGCTCGCCGAACGCGGCGAGCCCGTAGTTCGGCAGCTGGAGGAGCGGGGCGCGGACATCGGCGTAGACCTCGAAGAGATCGTCGCGGACGGCTTCGACGGCGGTGAAGGTACGCAGTTCGGCGGTGCGGGCCGTGGTCATGCGGCGGGCCTCCGGAATGCCGGTCGGGACTCTGCGCGGGCGGCACGGCAGAAGGCCCCGGTCTCCTCGCGGAGGCCGGGGCCTTCTTGTTGAGCGCTGGGCAGGCCTTGCACCTGCATCCCCCCACGGGAAGTGGGGTGTCTTTCCTTGGACCACCAACGCGCGAGCCGCTTCTCCGGGTTTCCCCGGCGCGTCTTCTGTGAAGATCATACCGCATGCCGCCGGTGGTTCGGAAACGCGGCGCGAGGACCGACGGATCGTCACCCGGACGGCCGGACAGGGTTCGTGCGGCTCCGGAACGGCCGGCGGACGTGTGTCCGGAGGGCGTGCCGCGGCGGACGTGCCGTCACTCCGGTGAACCCGCCGGACGGAGCGGACGGTCTCGAGGCGGCCGGGGTAGATATCAGCACATGACCGGACAGGGGCATGATGCCCGGGAGACCGCCCGCGCCCTGCTGGAGTACGTCGGCGGTGCCGCGAACGTACACGGAGTCGCGCACTGCATGACCCGGCTGCGGCTGCGGATCGGCGACCCGGGCGCCGTACGGGAGGACGAGCTGCGCGGGCACCCCGCCGTCCTGGGGGTCGTGGCGGACGGGGGCGCGTACCAGATCGTCCTCGGGCCCGGGGTCGTCGACCGGGTGACCGCCGCCTTCGAGGAGCTGGCCGCGCCGGACCCGCCGGACGCGCCTGCCGGAGGGGGCGGTGGCGGGGCCGGCGGGGTCAAGGCTCTCCTGCGGCGGGTGGCGAATGTCTTCGTACCGCTGATCCCCGCCCTCATCGGCTGCGGAATCGTCGCCGGGATCACGGGCGTCCTCGCCAACCTCGGAACCGTACCCGGGCTCACCCCCGCCCTCGCCGCGATCTCCGGCGGCTTCATGGCGCTGATCGCCGTCTTCGTCGGCTACAACACCGCCCGCGAGTTCGGCGGCACGCCCGTACTCGGGGGCGCGGTCGCCGCCGTCGTCGTCTTCCCCGGGGTCGAGCGGATCGAGGTCTTCGGCGAACGGCTCCACCCGGGGCAGGGCGGCGTCCTGGGCGCGCTCGGCGCGGCGCTGGTCGCCGTGGCCGTCGAGCGGTTCTGCCGGGGGCGGGTGCCCGCCGCGCTCGACGTCCTCGTCACCCCGGCCGTCACCGTCGTCGTCGCCGGGCTCGCCACCCTCTACGGACTGATGTACGCCGCCGGTGAGGTCGCCGCGGCCGTGGGCGCCGCCACCGACCTGCTGCTGTCGGCGGGCGGAGCCGTCGCCGGATTCGTCCTCGGCGGGCTCTTCCTGCCACTGGTCATGCTCGGACTCCACCAGGCCCTGATCCCCGTCCACGCCACCCTCATCGAGCAGCAGGGCGCGACCGTACTGCTGCCGATGCTCGCGATGGCGGGCGCGGGCCAGGTCGGCGCGGCGGTGGCGGTGTACGCGCGGCTGCCCCGCAACCCGGTGGTACGCGGAACCGTCCGCTCCGCCCTCCCCGCCGGGCTCCTCGGCGTCGGCGAACCCCTGATCTACGGGGTCTCCCTCCCGCTGGGCCGCCCGTTCGTGACGGCCTGCGTCGGGGGCGCCTTCGGCGGCGGCTTCGTCGGCGCCTGCGCGATGCTCGGCGACCGGGTCGGCGCGACCGCCATCGGCCCGTCGGGATGGGCCCTCTTCCCCCTGCTCAGCGGCGACGGGGGGATGTGGGCGACGGCTGCGGTGTACGGCGGCGGGCTGCTCACGGGGTACGCGGTCGGCTTCGCCGCGACGTACTGGTTCGGGTTCACCCGCGCGATGCTCATGGAACACGACCGCAGTCCATCGGGCGCGGAAGCCCGTTGACTCCTCGCCGTGTCGATCGCGTCCACCCGGGCCGCGCCCGGCAGCCTGATCTTGTTCGCGGTCTGCGGACCGCCCGCGGCCGTTCGCGCGGTTCCGCCCCCTGTGCCTTCGTCGATGGGGGGGACCCCCGGCGCCTTGGCCCTCCGGGTGAGGCCCCACTGCCCGGGTCTCACCCGACAACCGCGCGTTGTCGGCGGTCTGCGGACCGCCCGCGGCCGTTCGCGCAGTTCCCCGCCCTGAACGCTCTCCCCGGGACCGTCCCTGAGAACTGCGCGAACAACCACCGACGGCGTGCGGGCGGGACTCCTCCGGCGGAGGCACCGTCCCGGGCCGGGGAGCAATGACATCACTTGTGGTGCCTCGGCCTCCGGGGCCGCCGGTCCACGCGCCCCCCGCGCGGGTGGACCGACGGCCGCCGGACGGTTCCGGAGCGCGCGAGCGGTGACCACCCGTACCGGTGGAGTGCCGCCGCGTGCCGCCGCCGTCCGTTCGCGGTCGGACGGTGGGGTACGCGGTCGGTTCATCCGCCGGTACGGAGCTTCGTCACCGGCTCGCGCACACCGACGGGACCGCCCGTACGAGCGCCCGGGTGCGCAGCCGGTCGAGCTGCTTCTCCTGACGTACGTGTACGGCGGTCACGGCCAGTACGCCGAGGCAGGAGCGGGCGGCCCGGGCCCGGTCCGATACCGCGACGGCGCGCACCAGTTCGGTGTTGACGCGGTTGATCTCCTTGCGGATCTCCGTCAGGTCGGGGCGCTCGGCGGGCGCCTTCGACGGGTCCTCCGTCCACTGCCGGTGCAGCTCCCGCTGGACCAGCTTGTTCGCCTCGATCTGGTCGCGGAAGATCGCGACCGTCGCCTCCGGGTCGGCTCCGGCCGCCACCGCCTGCTGCCGTACGGAGTCGAGGACGACCTGTTCACGGGCCGGGTCGTCGATGGGGCTGTCGGTGCCCCATTTCGCCGCCGCGACACGATCGGCGGTGGCCAGCCGTTCGGCGGAGAGCCTGGTCAGCGCCAGCAACTGCCCGTAAGCAGAGGCGGAGGCAGAAGCAGAGACCGTAGCCGGTACGGGCGGTGCCGCCAGGCGGGCGCTCGCCGGGCCGGTCCCCGCGGCCAGTACCCCGGCCGCCACGACGGCGGAGAGCGCGATCCGGGCCGAGACCCGGCGGGCGGTGGCGGGCGCGGCCCCGGTACGGGTGGTGTGTGCGGTGCGTTCGGACATGGTGTCGGTCCCCTCGGTTCGACGGTGTGTGCCCGGCGGTGGTCGGCCGCCGGTCGGTCACTGCGGGCCCGTGTCCCCCAGGAGCCGGACGAGCCGCCCGGCACGGGTCCCGTCCTGCATGAGGGACTCCACCAAGGGCCCGGTTCCGTCGTCCGAACGCACGTCCTCCAGCAGAGACTTGACGGGTACGGCGTCCGTACCCAGGTCGGGACCGGCCGCGAGAGCCGCCCGTACGGTCGCGTAGTCGAGGCCCGTGGCCGCCAGCCGAGCGCCGCCGAGCTGCCGTACGTCGGGGCCGGTCACGCCCTGCCGGGCGAGCAGCGGGTGTGCGGCGGCGACCTCGTGGGTGGCGAGGGCGGCGAGCAGGGCGTGTTCGGTGCCCACCCGCCGGTGCCCCAGCGACCGGGCCTGCTCGTAGGTCTCGTGGTGGACCCACTGAGCGGGTGCGGCGGCCCAGTTGACGCCCCGGAGCAGCCAGCGCCGGAGCCGGTTCACGGGGTACTGGCGGCGGCCGATCAGCCTGTCCCGGGTACTGTCCAGCGCCGGGTCGAGGCGGCGCGCCGGAACCCCCGTACCCGGCGCGCCCTCGCCCCCCGCCGGGCCCGGACCGTCCGCCGGACCCCTCTCCGGAACGCGGCCGTCGAGCCGGGCCCGTACCGCGTCCGGTGTCGTACCGCAGAGCGCCAGCACTTCGGCGTACCGGCCCTCGGGCTGGTTCAGCAGCCCCCGCAGCAGATGCTCGGGCCGTACCTTGGCGATACCGCCGTCCGCCGTCCGGGCCTTTGCCGCCGCCAGTTCGACGGCATGGCCGAAGGCCCGGCCCGCGATACCGGTCAGCAGCCGGTTCCCGTCCCCGTCCTCACCGACGACGTCCAGCGACGGCACGCTGTGCCCGATGTCGTCGTCCCCGGCCCAGTCCCCGGCCGAGCCCCCGGCCCACTCCTCCGCGCCGGGGTCGTCGCGGCGCTCGCGCAGCACCGCCGCGACCATGGTCGTGGTGACGCCCTCGGCGGCGAGCGCGTCCTTGGCCGGGCTCTTGGTGCCGGCGATCCCCGCCAGCAGATGCTCGGTGCCGATGGTGTCGGTGTCCGTCGCGCCCCACGCGGCGCCGAGGACGCCGATCACCCGCCAGCCGATGTCGAGCTGTTCGCGTTCCATGCCGTCCTCCCCGCTGGTCGTCGCCGTACGCCGTGCTCACGGCTTTCTTCGTGCCGGGTACAGATTCGCCGGTACGGGGAAGGTGCCGCGTCCGCCATTGGTCGTCCTCGCCGACGACGAAGGTCGTTCGGCGGGTGCCGGGCGGCGGGCGGTGGTCGGACCCATGAGGACCCATGGGGAACGGCCCGGACCCGGCGCGTACGGGCCCGGGCCGCTCGGCGGTCCGATGGTCGGTCGGTCTGGGGGTCTGTCGATCTGTCGATCCGGGGTCTGTCCGTCGGTCAGTCCGGCAGGGACGCCGTCAGGTCCACCTCGACCAGCTGGCCGGGGTAGCCCAGCTGGGCCACGCCCAGCAGGGTGCTCGCGGTGGAGAACGCGGGGGCGATCACGGACTCGTTCAGCCGGTCCCACGCCTTGGCGAGTACCACCTCGTCCGGGCTGACGATGTAGATCACCGAGCGGACGACGTGCTCGGGGCCCGCGCCCACGGCGGCGAGGGCGGTCAGCGCGTTGGCCGCGACCTGGTCGATCTGGGCGTCCAGATCGCCCTCTCCGACGACGTCGCCGGAGAGGTCGAGCGGGCACTGCCCGGAGAGATAGGCGGTACGGCCCGCCTCGACGACGGTGATGTGGTGGTAGCCGGGGGTGGAGTGGAGTCCTTCGGGATTGACGCGTTCGATCTTGTCGGTCATGCCCCCATCCTCCGGACCGCAACGGATGTACGCACTCCGTTTTCTCGGAGGGGTTTCCCGCGGGGCGCGGGAACGCCCTCCCGCCGGACCGGCGGGAGGGCGTCAACCGCGGAAGCGGCCGTCAGGGGCGGCTCGCGAAAGCGGTTGTCAGAAGCGGTCCCCCGGGATCCCCGGGATCGACGGCAGTCGGTCCCGCCCCGGCCTCTCGGCCGCGGGACCGGTCGGCGGATTCGCCGCACAGGTCACGTCCTTGCCCGGCAGCTCGCCCGTGACCAGGTACTTCGTGGTGACGGCATCCGCGCACTCACTGATGCCGTACCGGTAGACGCCGTGCGCCTCGCCCTCGTCGACGGTGACCATCCGGGAGCCCTTGAGCGCCCGGTGCATGCCCTGCGCGGTGAAGAGCGGCGTCTGGGAGTCCCATTCGGCCTGCACGATCAGCGACTTCACCGAGTTGTTCACCTTCGTCGTGGGCTCGGCGGGCCGGTCCCAGAAGGCGCACGGGCCGATGTTGGAGACATGGTCCCCGAAGACGGGATACCGCTTGGCGTCCCGGGCCGAGTCCTTGGCGTAGGTCGCCGGGTTCTTCGGGTAGGCGGCGTCACCGCAGGCCACCGCGTGGAAGGAGGAGATGTCGCTGTCCGGCATCTCGTAGTGGGGGTAGGGCGGCACGGGCTTGCCGTCCGCCGCGTCCTTGAACAGGCGCAGATAGACCGCCCCGTTCTCCTTGTAGAAGAAGCTCGGCCGCATGAACTGCCGTACCTGCGCGCCGTTGAAGGTGCTCTCCCCGAAGCGCAGCGGCTCCCGGTCGGCATGGGCGACGACGTCCCAGAAGGTCTTCGCCACGGCCTCGGGGGTGGAGCCGAAGCCGAGCCGGGCGTTCTCCTTCGCCGCCCAGGTCAGCCAGCGGTCGTACGCGGGCTCCGCGCCGCTCGCCCAGGTCTGGAGCATGCCGCGCCAGGCCAGCTTCGGATCGACGGCGCTGTCGAGCACGATCCGGTCGGAGCGGTGCGGGAACATCTGGGTGTAGACGGCGCCCAGATAGGTGCCGTACGACACCCCGATGTAGTTGATCTTCTTCTCGCCGAGGGCGGTCCGGATGGAGTCCATGTCCCGGGCGGTGTTCCGGGTGTTGAAGTGCTGGAGGTCGGTGCCGTACTTGGCCCGGCACTTGTCCGCGAAGCCCTTCGCCCAGGCGACGCTCGCCGGGAACGCCGCCTTGCTGTACGGGTCGAACAGCTTCCGCTCACCCGGGGCCGTACCGCACTCCACGGCGTTGCTGGCGCCCACTCCGCGCGGGTCGAAGCCGATCAGGTCGTAGCGGTCGAGTACGGACCGCGGCAGCCGCTTGCCCCAGTCCAGCGGGTCGCGGAGGCCGGAGCCGCCGGGCCCGCCGGGGTTGAAGAGGAGTACGCCCCGGCGGGCCGACTGGTCGGCGGCGGCGACCCGGGAGACCGCCACGTCGATCTTCTTGCCGCCGGGGTCCCGGTAGTCCAGCGGCACCTTCAGGGTGGCGCACTGGAAGTTCGCGGGCTCGTCGGCGGAACACCGCTTCCAGTCGAGCCGCTGAGTCGCGGCCGATGCCGTCGTCGCCGTACCGGCCGTGGGCGCGGCGGACGCCGGGGCGACGGCGGTGATCAGCGGGGTCAGGGTGGCCACGGCGGTCGCCGCGGCCACGGGTATGAATCGTCGTGCGCGCACGTACGTTCCTCTCCGGGGGGTCGGTGGTCGCTTTCGGTGTTGTTACGGGACCGGACGGTCGGGGCGGTCCGCTCGCGGCGCGGGCGCCGCGGGTCAGCCGCGCGCCGTCCGGGGTGTGAGGATCGGCGGTTCGATCCGCCGGTCGGGGTTCTCGGCGACACCCGGGTCGGGGCGGCACAGGGTGTCCCGCGCGGGCAGCCGGCCGGTGACGAGATAGGTGTCGGCGTGCCGCTCGGCGCAACTGCTGCCGCCGGTGCCGTAGACGACATGGCCCTCGCCCTCGTCGACCAGGACCAGCCGGGCGCCCTTCATGGCCTTGCGGAGCCCGGTCGCGTCGGGCAGCGGGGTCTGGGAGTCCCACTCGTTGTGCAGGATCAGCGCGCCCACCCGGTTGTCGACCTTCGTGGTGGGTTCGGCGACCCGGTCCCAGAAGGCGCACGGGGTGATGTTGGAGGCGTAGTCGCCGAAGACCGGATAGCGGACCTTGTCCCGGGCCGCCCGGCGGGCGTACGACGCCGGATCCGTCGGCCAGTCGGCGTCGCCGCAGGTCACGGTCCACAGGGCGGAGGCGAAGTCCTCGGGGATCGGATGTACGGGCGGGGCGCCGGTGACGGGCTTCCCGGCCGCCGCCTCCTTGAGGACCACGAGATACTCGCTCGCCTTCGCCCTGATGAAGAAGGACGCGCGCATCGAGTTGCGGATGGTGTCGCCGTCGTAGCGCCGCCCCTCGGCCTCGATCGGCTGCCGCTCGGCCCGGCGGACCAGCTCCCAGAACGTCCCGGCGACCGCCTCCGGGGTCCGGCCCAGCCCGTAGCGCGCATCGCGTTCGGCGGCCCAGCGCGTCCACCGGTGGAACGCCTTCTCGGTCTCCGGCGCCCAGAGCCGGAAGTCCTCCTGCCAGACCCGCGCGGGGTCGACGGCGCTGTCGAGCAGGATCCGGTCGGACCGGTCAGGGAAGAGCTGGGTGTAGACGGCGCCGAGGTACGTTCCGTACGAGATCCCGAAGTAGTTGAGCTTCCGCTCGCCGAGGGCGGCCCTGATGGAGTCCATGTCACGGGCGGTGTTCCGGGTGTTGAAGTGCTTCAGCCCGGCCCCGAACCTCGCCCGGCACTTCTCCGCGAAGGACCGGGCGAGGGCGGTGTCCCGGGCGAACGTCTCCTTCTTGTAAGGGCGTTCGATCCCGGCCTCGTCCGGGGTCAGACCGCAGACCACGGGGGTGGACCGGCCGATGCCGCGCGGATCGAAGCCGATCAGGTCGTACCGGTCGAGTACGGCCTTCGGCAGCAGCCCCCGCGCCATACCGGGGATGTCGAGCCCGGGGCCGCCGGGTCCGCCCGGGTTGAAGAGCAGCACACCCCGGCGGAGGGCCGGATCGGTCGCCGGGATCCGGGAGATCTCGACATCGATCTTCCTGCCGCCGGGGTTCCGGTAGTCCAGCGGCACCTTCAGCGTCGCGCACCGCAGCTCGGGCGCGGCGGCGGTGGGACAGTCCCGCCAGTGGAGCCCCCGGGGCTCCTGTGCGGTGGGCCCGGGCGAGGCACTCGCCGGGGCGCCGCCGAGCAGCGGCGCCAGCACGGCGAGCACGCCGACGGCGATGAGGGGTAACGGACGTCGTCTTACCTGCACGAGGTGTTTCCTTCCGTGGGATACGGGACGGCACTGCCGCGAAGATCTCGCCGCGGTCTGCGGCCCGTCGGTGGCCGTTCGCGCAGTTCCTCGCGCCCCTAAATGCTCTTCCGGAGCGCCGCTCTGAAGAGGCGCTCGTCCTTCAAGGCCGGGCAGAGATGCAACCAGGGGCTCGGGGAACTGCGAGACAAGCCACAGGCGGTCCGCAGGCCGCCGACAACGCCCGCCCGGCTGGGCGGATGGCGGGGCGCCCAGGTCCCGGATGCCGAACGCATGGAACCTTCTATCGCGTCGGCCGTGCGGAGGCCGCGGTCCCGGACCCGAGGTACCTCAGAAGGGGCCGCCGCCCGGGGCGAACGGCGTAGGCGCCCGGAGCGCTCCCGGCCCCGGTCTCGCTCCAGTTCCAGCGGTACCCGGCGTGGCGACGGCCACCGCCGGGGTCAGGGTCGTCAGCACACTTGCCGCCAGGGCGGGTACCAGGCGTCTCACCTTCACGGAAAAATTCCTTCCGCCGGGTTTCCGGAACACCCACGACCCTGCCCGACGGCCCGACGGCCGCGAATCATCCCGGGAGTCGGCGTCGTATATGCCTGGGGTCCCATGGCATCCGGTAGCGGTCATTCCTCAGGCGCAGCGGAATTCGGCCAGACTCGGGGATCGATTACCGGCCGACGGTGAGCGGGAGGGTGATTTCCGGCCGATTGTTTCCAGTCATCGGGTGTTCGTCGGACGGGTTGCCGCGCGGATCGCCGGAAGGGCATCGTCCCTATTCCGGCAGGCATTCGGGCCTTGATTCCCGACGGGATTCCGGCCCGGCCGGACCGGTCCGCCGACCGGCCCGCCCGGCCGGAATCGCACCGGTCCCGGAGCGGATTTCCGGCAGTACTCCCGTACGGGGCGCGGCGGGTTTTCCACGGACACGCCGAAGGGCGGCACCCCTGGGAGAGGGGTGCCGCCCTTCGGGACGACCGGTCTGCCGATCCTGGGAGGGAATCCCGGGATCAGAAGTCCATGTCACCGCCCGGCATGCCGCCCGGAGCGGCCGCGGCGGCCTTCTCCGGCTTGTCGGCGATGACGGCCTCGGTGGTGAGGAACAGCGCGGCGATCGACGCGGCGTTCTGCAGCGCGGAGCGGGTCACCTTCGCCGGGTCGAGGATGCCCTCGGCGATCATGTCCACGTACTCGCCGGACGCGGCGTTCAGGCCGTGGCCGGGGGTCAGGTTGCGCACCTTCTCCACCACGACACCGCCTTCGAGGCCGGCGTTGACCGCGATCTGCTTGAGCGGGGCCTCCAGGGCGAGCTTCACGGCGTTGGCGCCGGTCGCCTCGTCACCCTCGAGCTCCAGCTTGTCGAAGACCGAGGAAGCCTGGAGCAGAGCCACGCCGCCACCGGCGACGATGCCCTCCTCGACGGCCGCCTTCGCGTTGCGCACGGCGTCCTCGATGCGGTGCTTGCGCTCCTTCAGCTCCACCTCGGTGGCGGCACCGGCCTTGATGACGGCCACGCCGCCGGCCAGCTTCGCCAGACGCTCCTGGAGCTTCTCGCGGTCGTAGTCCGAGTCGGAGTTCTCGATCTCGGCGCGGATCTGGTTGACCCGCCCGGCGACCTGGTCGCTGTCACCGGCGCCGTCGACGATGGTGGTCTCGTCCTTGGTGATGACCACCTTGCGGGCGCGGCCCAGCAGGTCGAGACCGGCGTTCTCCAGCTTGAGGCCGACCTCCTCGGAGACGACCGTGCCGCCGGTGAGGATGGCGATGTCGTTCAGCATCGCCTTGCGGCGGTCGCCGAAGCCCGGGGCCTTGACGGCGACGGACTTGAAGGTGCCGCGGATCTTGTTGACGATCAGCGTCGACAGGGCCTCGGCCTCGACGTCCTCGGCGATGATCAGCAGCGCCTTGCCGGACTGCATGACCTTCTCCAGCAGCGGGAGCAGGTCCTTGACCGAGGAGATCTTGGAGTTGACGACGAGGATGTACGGGTCGTCGAGGACGGCCTCCATACGCTCCATGTCGGTGGCGAAGTACGCCGAGATGTAGCCCTTGTCGAAGCGCATACCCTCGGTGAGCTCCAGCTCCAGACCGAAGGTCTGGGACTCCTCGACGGTGATGACGCCTTCCTTGCCGACCTTGTCCATGGCCTCGGCGATCAGCTCGCCGATCTGGGTGTCGCCGGCGGAGATGGAGGCGGTGGAGGCGATCTGCTCCTTGGTCTCCACGTCCTTGGCCTGCTCGAGGAGGGCACCGGAGACGGCCTCGACGGCCTTCTCGATGCCGCGCTTCAGGCTCATCGGGTTGGCACCGGCGGCGACGTTGCGCAGGCCCTCGCGGACCAGCGCCTGGGCGAGCACGGTGGCCGTGGTCGTACCGTCACCGGCGACGTCGTCCGTCTTCTTGGCGACTTCCTTGACCAGCTCGGCGCCGATCTTCTCGTACGGGTCCTCGAGCTCGATCTCCTTGGCGATGGAAACACCATCGTTGGTGATCGTGGGGGCGCCCCACTTCTTCTCGAGGACGACGTTACGGCCCTTGGGGCCAAGGGTGACCTTGACGGCGTCGGCGAGCTGGTTCATCCCGCGCTCGAGACCGCGCCGTGCCTCCTCGTCGAACGCGATGATCTTTGCCATGTGAAGTGTCCTCCACGGACTGGGTGGGAAGCTCTTTCGGACCGCGCCTGCGCCCGCGACGGACGGCCTGCCGTGCCGTGCGGCTCCATGCGCCACACGGTCGGCGGACCTCACCGACTCGGTCCTTCAGTAGCACTCTCACCCGGAGAGTGCTAACGCCAATGATTAGCACTCGACCCCCGAGAGTGCAAGCGCCTGTGGGTGGGGCAAGGGGGTACCGGCCAGTGGGGGACGGGGGGCCGCGGGGGCGCCGCAGGGCCGCCCGGGGCGGGAAAACGCGAGGGTCCGCACCCCGGCGAGCGGGGTGCGGACCCTGTTCGGTGCGTGCGTGCGCCGGTGACGCGTGCGCGCGGCGGACGGTCGGTCAGACCGCGAGCTTGACCATGTCGGCCTGCGGACCCTTCTGACCCTGCGAGATCTCGAACTCGACCCGCTGCCCCTCCTCCAGGGTGCGGTAGCCGTCCATCTGAATCGCGCTGTAGTGGACGAAAACATCCGCACCACCGTCGACCGCGATGAAGCCGTAGCCCTTCTCCGCGTTGAACCACTTGACGGTGCCCTGAGCCATGCCTAACTCCCCTATTACTGGCCCTTGCACAGGACCGCACCTCGCGGACCCTGGGTCAGACCTCACCGGACCTCACAGAGTGCGCCGGAACGCGTCGACCGCGGCTGAATGTATCTGCACAACTGCCCTCTGCAACAGGTCAATCGGACGAGAAATCCTGAAGGCTACTATCGGGTAATTGGCCTGAATTTATGGAATTCCGGGGCAAATCCGGCCGGACAAAAGGAACCTATGAGACAGAGCGATGCCAGACATTGGCTGCTTCTTATCGAGCCCGGGCGCATTCTCATACCTGGCCACTGATGCCGGATTGCGGGGCGTTCCCCAACTCTAGCGTGCTCAACCATGCAGAATGGCCCCCTCCGGATCTCTTACGGAGGGGGCCATTCCCATTACTGAGGGTCATGCGCCGGGGGGTTCAGGACACGGACCGTGTCCGGGGGCGTACGGCAGCGCGCGGGGCGCTCACCCCGGCGCGTTCCGTCCCCGGCGCGTCCGGCGGGCGGGTGCGCCCGGCCCCGTACGCCCGCCGGACGGGCGGGTTCGCGGGTTCAGCAGCCGCCGGCCACGGCGGGGATGATCGAGATCCCGGCGCCGTCGGGCGTGGCGGTCTCCAGGCCCTGCTCGAACCGGACGTCGTCGTCGTTGACGTAGACATTGACGAAGCGGCGCAGCTTGCCCTGGTCGTCGAGGACCCGGGCGGCGATCCCCGTGTGGTTCTTCTCCAGGTCGGCGATGACCTCGGCGAGGGTGGCGCCCTCGGCGGCCACCTCGGCCTTGCCGTCGGTGTAGGTGCGCAGGATGGTCGGGATGCGGACGCTGACGCTCATGGTGAGTGGGGCCTTCCTCGGACGGGAGCGGTACGGAAGCGGTACGGGGGAGTGGGGCGGGTCGCCCGGCGGCGTGGTCGGCCCGGGGCCGGGCCCGGGGGCCGGACCGGCCCGCGAACCGGCCCTGGACCGGCCCGCGACAGGTCGGGGCCGGCCGGGGACCGTCAGCCTGCCAGGCCCGCCTCGCGGAACGCGTCCAGGCTCGGCCGGATGACGGCGGTGGGCCCGGTGGTCGGGGAGACCGCGTCCAGCGTCTTCAGCCCGTCGCCGGTGTTGATGACGACGGTGGTCAGCGCCGGGTCGAGCACCCCGGCTGCCAGCAGCTTCTTCGCCACGCCCACGGTCACCCCGCCCGCGGTCTCGGCGAAGACGCCCTCGGTCCTGGCGAGCAGCTTGATCCCCTCGACCACCTGCTCGTCGGTGACGTCCTCCACCGCGCCGCCGGTGCGCCGGGCGATGTCGAGGACGTACGGCCCGTCGGCCGGGTTGCCGATGGCCAGCGACTTGACGATGGTGTCCGGCTTCACGGGGCGTACCACGTCGTGTCCGGCCTTGAAGGCGGCGGAGACCGGGGAGCAGCCCTCGGCCTGCGCGGCGAAGATCCGGTACGGCTTGTCCTCGACCAGTCCGAGGCCGATCAGCTCCTTGAGCCCCTTGTCGATCTTGGTGAGCTGGGAGCCGGAGGCGACCGGGATGACGATCTGGTCCGGGATCCGCCAGCCGAGCTGCTCGCAGATCTCGTACGCCAGGGTCTTGGAGCCCTCGGCGTAGTACGGCCGCAGATTGACGTTGGTGAAGCCCCAGCCCTCGCCGATCGGGTCGCCGATCAGCTCGGAGCAGAAACGGTTCACATCGTCGTACGTGCCCTCGATGCCGACCAGGTCGCCGCCGTAGACGGCGGCCATGACGACCTTGCCCTGCTCCAGGTCGTGCGGGATGAAGACGCAGGAGCGGAATCCGGCCCGGGCGGCGGCGGCGCCGACGGCGCCCGCGAGGTTGCCGGTGGAGGAGCAGGAGAGGGTGGTGAAGCCGAAGGCGCGGGCGGCCTCGACGGCGATCGCGACGACCCGGTCCTTGAAGGAGTGGGTCGGGTTGCCGGAGTCGTCCTTCACGTACAGCTCACCGGTGACGCCCAGCTCGGCGGCGAGCCGGTCGGCCTTGATCAGCTGGGTGAACCCGGGGTTCAGGTTCGGCTTGGTGGCCACGTCGGCGGGGACGGGCAGCAGCGGCGCGTACCGCCAGATGTTCTCCGGTCCGGCCTCGATCGCCTTCCGCAGCGCCTCCGGGTCACCGGCGGGCAGCTCGTACGCCACCTCCAGCGGGCCGAAACAGGCGGCACAGGCGAAGACGGGGCCGAGGGGGGTGCGCTCGCCGCACTCGCGACAGGAGAGGGCGACGGCGGTGCCGAGGTCCACCGGGGCGGTGTCGGCGGTGGTGGTGTGTGCGGTGCTTGCGACAGTCTGCGCAGCCATGGAGGCGAGGCCCTTTCTCCTCATCTTCCTCATGGCGCATCTCGCCATGAGACGGATTTGGCACCTTCCCGAGCCGGGAGCCTCGCGGCGCCCGCGCGCTGTGCGCGCCGCGGCGACGGAGACCGGCTGGAGGGTTGCCGGGGCTTCAACGGGCCGTATCCCTCTGCCCCTCTGGATGAGCGGTATTCGATTGTGGGACGCGGGACCCCGGCATGCGACCGGCGTACGCGTTGTTCAAGACTGTAACCGAAGGCCCGGAGGGTTGAGATAGTCGTCCGTACCGCGAGATGGATCACATGCCCCGGTCAGCGCCCCGGCGCGGGGCGGCCGGACGGACGGCCGGCGACGACGAGTGACGACGAGTGACTGAGGAGTAGGGCACGTGCTCGAAGAGGTAGAGCGCTGGCTGGCGACGCGTACCTGGTCGGCGGCGGACCGTCCGCCGTCCCGGCTGCTCGCCGCCAAGCGGTCGGCCAACCCGTCGCCGACGGTGAGCGTCGTACTGCCCGCGCTCGACGAGGAGGCCACGGTCGGGGACATCGTCACCGTCATCCGCCGTGAGCTGATGGAGCGGATCCCGCTCGTCGACGAGCTGGTGGTGATCGACTCCGGCTCGACCGACCGGACGGCACAGGTCGCGGCGGCGGCGGGCGCGCGGGTGGTGCACCGGGACGCGATCCTGCCCCGGATACCGGCCCTGCCCGGCAAGGGCGAGGTGCTGTGGCGGTCCCTGATGGTGACCCGGGGCGACATCGTCTGCTTCGTCGACGCGGATCTGCGGGACTTCTCGGCGGACTTCGTCTCCGGGATCGTCGGACCGCTGCTCACCGACCCCGATGTGCAGTTCGTGAAGGCGATGTACGACCGCCCGCTGGGGGAGGCCCCGGGGCAGGGCGGCCGGGTGACCGAGCTGGTGGCCCGCCCGCTGCTCAATCTGCACTGGCCGTCGCTGGCCGGGTTCGTCCAGCCGCTGGGCGGGGAGTACGCGGCCCGCCGCTCCCTGCTGGAGCGGCTGCCGTTCCCCGTGGGCTACGGGGTGGAGCTGGCGCTGCTGGTCGACGCGCTGCACACGGTGGGCCTGGACGCGCTGGCCCAGGTGGACGTCGGCTCCCGCAAACACCGCCACCAGGACGGCCGGGCGCTCGGCCGGATGGCGGCGGCGATCTACCGTACGGCGCAACTGCGACTCTCCCGGGGACATTTGGTCCGGCCGTCGCTGACCCAGTTCGACCGGGGCGAGCGGGGGTTCGTGCCGGTGACCCACGAGGTGGACACCGTGGAGCGCCCGCCGATGCGCGAGATCGGTGAGTATGCGGCGCGTCGCGCGGCATAAGGCGCACTTTTCCGGTAATCGGGGCTGAATATCCTATGTATGGTTTATGCCCGCATTGCCCAGCCCCGGAATCCGTCGTCGGCCGTGCCCGCCCCCGCCGCCGTTCCCGGCGCGGCCCGGCCCCGCGTGCCGAGGGTCGCCCGTATCCCGCACGGCCGGACGCCGTACCGGAGGCCGTCCGCCGGCCGCGGCCCCAGGGGCACCCGGGGCGCCCCGCCCCGGCGCCGCCGCCGGGGCCTGCGCCTCGCCGGGCTGCTCGCCCTCCTGGTCCTGGTCGTCGCGGCGGTCGCGGGCGCGGCGGCGCCCCAGGCCGGGGCGCCCCCGGGTGCGCGTAGCGGGACGGAGCCGGTCGCCGCGAGCGGTCCCGGCGGGACGGAGACCGCCGCCGCCTCCGCGTCCGCCCGTACGGCCGGGCAGGCCGGACCGGTCGCGGGGGCCGGTGAGACCGTCGCCGCCGGGGTGCCCGAGGCGCCCGGGCACGCCCCCACCCTCGCCCCCACCGGCCGGGACGAAGGGCCCGAACGCCTCTGGCTGCTCGGCGGCCTCGGGGTCGCCCTCGCCGCCGCCGGAGTGGTCGCCGTCGCCGCCGTACGCGGACGGCGTGAACCGCGCCACGACGGCCGAACGGACGTTTGACCCGGCGCGCGGAAGGCTAAGGCCACATCATGGTCCCCCAGCCCCCGGCCGGCCCGGCCGACGCCCACGCTCCCGCCCGCGCCCGTGTTCTCGTCGCCTCCAACCGGGGGCCCGTCTCGTACACCCTCCGTGACGACGGCGGACTCGACGCCAGACGGGGCGGCGGAGGCGTCGTCTCCGGGCTCTCCGCCATCGGCGCCCGCGACGACTCCCTCTGGGTCTGCTCCGCCCTCGGCGACGGCGACCGCGAGGCCGTCCGGCGCGGCACCGCCGAGCCCGGCGTCCTGATGCTGGACATCGATCCGGACATTCACGCCGACGCGTACAACGGCATCGCCAACTCGGTGCTCTGGTTTGTCCACCACATGCTCTACCAGACGCCGCTGGAGCCCGTCTTCGACGACGAGTTCCGGCGGCGGTGGCGGGCGTACGAGACGTACAACCGCGCCTTCGCCGAAGCCCTCGCCGAACGGGCCGCCGACGGGGCGGCCGTCCTCGTCCAGGACTACCACCTCGCTCTCGTCCCCGGACTCCTCCGCGAACTCCGCCCCGACCTGCGGATCGGCCACTTCACCCACACCCCGTGGGCCCCGCCGGACTACTTCCGCCTCCTCCCCGACGACATCGCCGAACAACTCCTGCGCGGACTCACCGGCGCCGACCGCACCTGCTTCCTCACCCGCCGCTGGGCCGACGCCTTCACCGCCTGCTGTACGGAGATCCTCGGCCCCGACGCCCTCAAAGGCACCCGGACCGGGGTCCACGGCCTCGGCGCCGACGCCGGCTTCCTGCGCGAACGGGCCCACCGGCCCGATGTCGACGAACGCCTGGCCGCCCTGCGCGAACAGATCGGCGGCGCCGACCGGAAGACGATCGTCCGGGTCGATCGCACGGAGCTGTCGAAGAACATCGTCCGAGGGCTCCTCGCCTACCGCCATCTGCTGGCGACCCGGCCCGAATGGCACGAACGCGTCGTCCATATCGCCTTCGCCTACCCGTCCCGCCAGGACCTCGCGGTCTACCGCGACTACACGGCGGAGGTCCAGCGGCTCGCCGACGCGATCAACGAGGAGTACGGGGTCCCGGGCTGGACGCCCGTCGTCCTCCACGTGAAGGACGACTTCGCCCGCTCCCTCGCGGCGTACCGGCTCGCCGACGTGGCCCTCGTCAACCCGATCCGCGACGGAATGAACCTCGTCGCCAAGGAGATCCCCGTCGTCTCCGACGCGGGCTGCGCGCTCGTCCTCTCCCGCGAGGCGGGGGCGTACGAGGAGTTGGGCGCGGACGCGCTGGTGGTGAACCCGTACGACGTGATCGCCACGGCGGGCGCGCTGCACGAGGCCCTGACGCTCCCGGCGGAGGTCCGCGCGGACCGCACGGCCCGCCTGGCGTCGGCGGCGACGGCGCTTCCCCCGTCCCGCTGGTTCCTCGACCAGCTGGAGGCGCTCACGGGTTGACCCCGGGTCCCCTTCCCAAGGGCGCTCGGGCGGCCACGGTCCCTTCGGCGATGGGGGGACCCCCGGTGCCTCGGCTCTCCGGGTGAGGTCCCGCGCCGTCCGCCCAGCCGGGCGAAGGTTGTCGGGCGACCGCGCGCGGTCTGTGGCTTGTCGCGCAGTTCCCCGCGCCCCTAAATGCCCGCCGCGCCCGGCGTCCGCAGGTTTTCCCCGGTCTGCGGACCGTGGTGGGTTGCTCGCGCAGTTCCCCGCGCCCCTAAATGCCCGTCCGGGCGCCGCCCCTGAAGAGAGGCCAGGCCCTTGGTAGGAGGGCGCCGCCTCTTTACGAGGGCGGTGAGGAGGACAACCAGGGGCTCGGGGAACTGCGAGACACGCCACCCACGGTCCGAAGACCGGGAACAAGCAGTAGTCGCCGGGCGCGCCCGGGTTTGGCCGGGGCGGCACGCGAGGGTCTCCGAGTCGGCGGCGCCCGGGGGAGTCAGCGGGAGGGCAGCTCCGTCGCGAGGGTGTCCAGGAAGGCGACGACCTCGCGCGGGCCCGCGAGGAGGATGTCCGCGCGGTCGGCCAGGTCCGTGACCTCCGTACTGCCGCTGCACACCAGCACGCCCGCCAGCCCGTCCGACCGCAGCTTCTCCACCGCCGCGTACGCCGGGAGATCGCCCAGGTCGTCGCCCGCGTAGAGGACCGTCTCGGCGCCGACCTCGCGGACGTACTCCGCGAGCGCGACCCCCTTGTCCATGCCGGGCGGGCGGAGTTCGAGGACCATCCGGCCGGGTTCGAGGACCAGGCCGTGCCGCGCCGCCAGCGCCGCCAGGGGTTCCCGGAGCGCCTCGAACGCCGCCGCCGGGTCCTCGGCCCGCCGGGTGTGGACCGCGACGGCCTGCCCCTTCTCCTCGATCCAGGTGCCGCGCCACGCCCCGTGCCGGTCGAGGCAGCCGGGGAGTTCCGCCCGGACGGCCGCGACTCCGGGGTGCGGCGCCGGGGTGTGGACCGTACTGCTGACCGCGTCCCATCGTTCGGCGCCGTAGTGGCCGAGTACGACGAGGTGCGCGAGGGCCTCGACCCCGGCGAAGCCGCCGTACCGTACCGCCACGCCCGCCGGACGTCCGGTGACCACGGCGACATGGCCGACGCGCGGCGCGAGCCGGGAGAGGGCCGGGACGGCGCCGGGGTGGGCCCTGGCCTGCTCGGGGTCGGGGACGATCTCGGCGAGCGTGCCGTCGAAGTCGAGTGCGATCACGGCCTTCTCGGGCCGGGCCAGCAACGCGGCGAGTCCGTCCCGCCCGGCGGGCGTCGACGGCTCCGGGAGCCCGCGTGCGGATGACGGTGAAGCGTCCGGGGAGTGCGGAGAGCTGCCCATGCCCCCGACCCTATCGGCGCTCGCGTTTCCCGTCTCTCACCCGTCGGAGCCGGTTGACGGTGACCGGATCGTGCGCCAGGGCCCGTTCGTCGTCCAGGAGTGCGTTGAGCAGCTGGTAGTAGCGGACGGGGGACATGCCCAGCTCCTCCCGGACGGCTCGTTCCTTGGCGCCGGGTCCGGCCCAGGAGCGCCGTTCCATGGCGAGTACGGCCCGGTCGCGGTCGGTCAGCTCACGGGCGGTACGCCCCGTACCGCCCCCGTCCCCGGCGGCGGGCTCGGCGTCGGCATCGGCATCGGTCATACCGTCCAACATAGGCGCCGCCACCGACAGCCGCCCGCCACGCTCCCCCGCCCGCTGCCGCCCTCCGGGCGGGCTACTCCTCCGCCTGCTCCGCTTCCTCGGCCTTCTTGTCGATCCCGTCCAGGACCGCCTTCGGGTTCCCGCCCGGTGCCACCGCCCGCCCGATGTTCTTCTTGAGATCGGCGCTGACCGACGCCCAGGACGTCTTGCCGACCGGCGGCAGTACGGAGTCCGGCAGCTCGTCGAGGAAGCCCTTCAGCTCCCGGTACTTCGGGTCCTCCCGCATCGCGTCGAACGCGCTCGTCGTCACCGGCAGCAGATTGTTCTGCGCGGCGAAGGCCATCACGTTCTCGTCGGTGTAGACGAAGTCGAGGAACTTGCCGATCTCGGCCCGGTTCCCGTTCTCCTTGAACGCCATGATCCAGTCGGCGACGCCCATCGCGTGCTGCGGCTTCCCCTCGGGCCCGGGGATCGCCACCGTACCCAGCTCGATGCCCGCCTTGGCGGCGATCCGCAGCAGCGACGGATGCCCGTTGAGCATGCCGACCTCGCCCCGGGCGAAGGCCGCGAAGGCTTCCTTCCGGTTGAGCTGGCCGGGGGTGACGGGCCCGGTCAGCTCCTTGTCGACCAGGTTCTCCTTCACCCACGTCACGGTGGAGATGTTCCGCTCGGAGTTGATGGTGTAGCCGGATCCGGCCACGGTGTACGAGTCACCGGCGCTGATCATCCAGTTCAGCGTCTCGGCCTGGGCCTCCTCGGGCCCCAGCGGCAGCGCGTACGGATAGACCGCCTTGGTGCCGTCCTTGAGCTGTTCGGCCGCGTCCCGCAGCTCGTTCCAGGTCTTCGGCGGCTCCTCGATCCCGGCCTCGTCGAAGAGCTTCTTGTTGTAGAAGAGCAGCCGGGTGGAGGCGACGAACGGCATCCCGTACTGGGTGCGCCGGTGCTCACCTGCGACGGCGAGCGGCCGCAGGAAGTTGGTCATCGTGCCGAGGGAGAGCAACTGGTCGACGTCGTAGAGCTTGTCGTCGGCCGCGTAGTCCGCGTAAGCGCCGATCTGGGCGATATCGGGTGCCCGGCCCGCGTCGACCATCTCCTGGACCGTACGGTCGACATTGGTCCACGGCTCGATCCGTACGTCGACCTTGATGCCCTTGTGCTTCTTCTCGAACTCCGCGACCAGACCGTCCCAGTACGCCCGGCTGCTCTGGCCGCCGTCGACGTCGTAGTCGGCCGCGACGAGACTGAGGGTGACCTCGTCCTCCCCGTCGGAACCGCAGCCGGTGAGCGTCGCGGCGGTGAGCCCGAACGCGGCGGCGGCGGCCCCGATACGCCCGTATCCGGGAGCGGCGGAACGGGGCGATCTGCGTCGGAAGAGGTGGTGTCGCACGGAGGGTGTCCCAATCTGCGTTTGCGGTTGGTCGCCGGAGCCCGCCGGATGCCGGTGCGGCGGGACTTCCGTACGCGCGGCTCGCGCGCCTGTCCCGGCGTTCCCCTGTGTCCCCGCGGGGACAGCACGAGCCCTGCGGCTACGCCCGGAATTCGAGCGATTGTTCACCAACTCCGCACAGAGGTCTATGCCACGGGGTCTCCTTTCGGCAACGGCTCGATCACTGCTTCCTCCTGCCGGTCCAGACCAATTTCGGCCGGTGGGACGTGGTACGGAGGCCCCGTTGCCGACCGGGGTGACCTGCTGCTAGGCAGGGGTGCGCGGATCTGGCCGGATCAGCCGACAGCACTCAAGCTCAAGGAGCCCGACGCATGTCCCGTACGCCCACGCCGTCCGCCACCCCCTCCCGGACCGCCGCCGAGACCGCGACCCAGCCCGCGTCCTGGCGCCGGGCCGCCGAGGCCGCCGCCGGCTTCGGCGGCTTCCCGGCGCCGGGGGAGCGGGTCGCCGTCACCGGCTGCGGCACGTCGTGGTTCATGGCGATCGCCTACGCCGCCCTGCGCGAGGCGGCCGGCCTCGGCGAGACCGACGCCTTCGCCTCCTCCGAGTTCCCGGCGGGCCGTTCGTACGACCGGATCGTGGCGATCACCCGCTCCGGTACGACGACGGAGGTCCTGGACCTCCTGGGCGAGGTGAAGGGCCGGACCCCGACGCTGGCGCTCACCGCCGACCCGGACACCCCGGTGATGGCGGCGGCCGACACCGTCGCCGTACTGGACTGGGCGGACGAGGAGTCCGTGGTGCAGACCCGGTTCGCCACCACGGCCCTGGCGTTCCTCCGGGCCGGGCTCGGCGGACTCCCCGCCGCCCTCGGCGTCAAGTCCGTCGCCGAAGCGGCGGTGGACGCCGAACTCGCCCTCACCGAACCCCTGCCGGAGGCGGTCGTCGCCGCCGAGCAGTGGACCTTCCTCGGCCGGGGCTGGACCTACGGCCTGGCCCAGGAGGCGGCGCTGAAGATGCGCGAGGCGGCGGGCGCCTGGACGGAGGCGTACCCCGCGATGGAGTACCGCCACGGCCCCATCGCCATCACCGCCCCCGGCCGGGTGACCTGGGCCTTCGGACCGCTCCCCGACGGTCTGGCGGCCGATGTCGCCGAAGTCGGCGGCACGCTGGTCGCCAACGCGCCCTGCGATCCGCTGGCCGACCTGATCCGCGTCCAGCGCCTCGCGGTCATCCTCGCGGAGTCCAAGGGGTACGACCCGGACCGCCCCCGGAACCTGTCGCGGAGCGTGATCCTGGGCTGACCGGCACGGCCCGATCCGGGTCGGGAGGCCCGGGGCGGCGGCCCCTCACCGGGGCTCCGGAAACTCGTCGGGGACCGGTCCCGGCGCCAGTATCGGGGCGCAGACGGGACAGGCGTACACCGTGGTGCCCTGCGCCACGCCCCGCCCGTCGCCGCACGGCCCCACGTACCGTACGGCGACGGGCGCGTACGTCGGCCGGCCGCACTGGCAGCAGATCGCGGTCCGCGCGGGCGGCGGCGGCTGGGTCAGCCCCTCCCCGGTCACCGCGCGGATCCCGGTCGGTTACCGGCCACCGGCCGGGGTCCGGCCGTAATCCGGAAAACGTACGGACGCGCGAGCGCGTCCCCGCTAAGGTCCCTCACGTTCGTCAGCTCCTTGTTCGAGAGTCGGCTGATGGGCCGTGCCCCCGGACGTTGCAGCGTCGCGGGGGTCCACCCGGGTCGTTCGTGCGTTCAGACGCCCGCGTACGCGGCGTCACGGGCGAGGGCCTGGTGGCGGACGCGTAAGGCGATCTCGGCGAGGCAGCCCCCGCAGGCGTACAGCTCGCCGATCGCGCCGGGGGTGTGTACGGACCCCACCCACAGCACCGGCACTTCCCGCCGCCCGCAGTAGAGCCAGCAGCCGCCGGTCAGCCAGCCGTTCCCGTCGCCGGACACGGCGGTCCCGGGCCACGAGTCCCGCCAGGGGAAGCGGGCGGCGGAGGCGCGTGGCGCCGTCACCGGCCCCCGCCCTGATGGACGCCCCGGTCCACGGCGGCGGCCAGCGCCAGCGCCACATCGGGCCGCACCCGCCCCAGCTCGATCAGCGGAATCGGATCGACGGCGGCGTACGCACAGGGGTCCACCCCCAGCGACGGCAGCCGTACCCCGGCCCGTGCCAGCGCCTCCCCGAGTGCGTCGCACGCCTCTTCGGCCTGCCTGATCGTCTCCGTCGCCATCGGTGGTCGCTCCAATCCTGATATTTCCCCCGTTTGCCTGTAAGTCATACGGGAGTTGGGCTACTGTGCGTGCTCCGAACGTCACCGAGCTTGGGCGCGGACCTTGCGGGCGACAACGGGAACGGCTGCTACTTCCACACCGTCCGGGAGTAACTTCCACAACGTTCGAAGGGGGCGCCGTGCCACCCAGGAAAGCGACGACGGGCCGCAGCCAGTCACCACGCCTGCGGTTCGCCGAGGAGCTGAAGTCGCTACGCGCCGAGTCCGGCGAGAGTCTGCGCAGACTGGCCGACCGGATGGGCTGGGACTGGTCGCTGTTCGGGAAGATGGAGAACGGCGAGACGATCGGCGGCCCGGAGGTCGCGATCGCGCTGGACCAGCACTACGGGATGCGGGGCGGACTGCTGGCGCTGTGGGAACTGGCGTTGGGGGACACGTCGCAGTTCAAGGAGCAGTACCGGCGGTATATGAAGCTTGAGGCGGAGGCGTCGGGCCTCAATCACTTCTCCGTGAGCACGATTCACGGCTTGCTCCAGACCGACGGCTACGCCACCGCCGTACTGTCGGCGGGCGGGGCGAGTGGTGTTGCACTGACTCAGCAGGTCGAGGCGCGGGCAAGCCGACGGGCGCTGCTGGTGGGGGCGGATATACCGCGCTTCCGCGCGATCCTGTCGGAGGCGGTACTGCGTAAGCCGCTGGCGCATCCCCCGGATTGGCGCGTGCAGTTGAAGCACCTGCTCGCGATGATGGAACACCCGAGGATCACACTTCAGGTGCTGCTCCAGAGCGCAGGCATACACGGTCTCGTCAGTACGGATGTCATGTTCCTGCGTCTTCCGGGAGGCCGGTCCGTGGCCTACACGGAGAACGCCCACCGGGGCGAACTCATCGAGGAAAGCGCATCCGTTGAGCGACTCCAGGTCGCATACGATGCCGTACGCGACCTGGCGCTGTCCCCTGCCGAGTCGCGGACATTCATCCTGCGGATGTTGGAGGAAGTGCCATGCGACGACCCGCGTATGACCTGAGTGCCGTCACCTGGCGTAAGAGCAGTCACAGCAACTCGGACGGCGGCGCCTGCCTGGAGGTCTCCGACGATCTCCTCACCTCCGCCGACTGGTTCAAGAGCAGTTACAGCAACCCTGACGGCGGCGCTTGCGTCGAGATCGCGGCCAATGTCCCCGCCGTGGTCCCCGTCCGTGACAGCAAGGTGCTCGACGGTCCGGTCCTGATCTTCCCGGCCGCCGACTGGTCCTCGTTCGTCACCGCCGTGAAGAGGGGCACGCTCCCCGCCTGACCGAACACGTCTCCGTCGTACCCGCGAGCCGATGGCAGCCCCTGCCGTCGGCTCGCGGTCGTCTGTTCGGCGGTCATATGTGCTCGGCGCACATTTGTCGCGCTCCGCAACGCCGAGATCACCATTTTCCCCCATTTGGTGGTTCGGCAAACGGGTGTCGCGTGACGTTGTGTGCGCCTGGCGGCATGAGAATGGGAGGCTAACGGGGGGCGGACGCCATGGACCCCCCTCGGCGCCAGGCCGATCCGGCGCACCCCCACTCTCCCCGAAGGGAGCGTCATGCCGTCGAGGAAAGCGACCTCGGGACGCAGTCAGTCCCCCCGCCAACGATTCGCGGAGGAACTCCGCATCCTCCGCGCCGAGAGAGGCGAAACGCTGCGCCAGCTGGGCGACGCGCTGGGCTGGGACTGGGCCCTGTTCGGAAGGCTGGAGAAAGGGGAGAGCCTGGGCGGCGCGGACGTCGCGGAAGCGCTCGACCAGCACTACGGGACGAAGGGCGGGCTGACGGCCCTCTGGGAACTGGCGCTCGCCGACCCGGGCCAGTTCAAACCGCAGTACCGCAGGTACATGTTGCTGGAGGCACTCGCCGTGAACATGTGGCACTTCGCCGTGGGCCTGTTGCCGGGGGTGCTCCAGACGAAGGAGTACGCCACCGAGGTGCTGACCGCCGGCGGTCTCACCGGCCAGGACCTCGATCAGCAGGTGGAGGCCCGGGTCAGCCGGGCGGAGCTGCTGACACTGGACGGGGAGACGCACTTTCGGACGATTATCTCCGAGGCGGTCCTGACGACCCCGCTGGCGGACCAGGGCGCGTGGCGGCGGCAGTTGGAGCATCTGCTGGCGATGAGCGAGCTGCCGAACGTCAGTGTCCAGGTACTACGGCAGGCGTCGGGCATCCACGGCCTCACCAACACGGACACGATGTTCCTGCGCTCCCCGGAGGACACCACCGTGGCATGGGTGGAGACCGGCTACGCGGGCTACCTGGTGGAGGACAGGCCCGCCGTCAACCGCCTCTGGTTCGCCTACGATTCGGTACGCGACCTCGCCCTGTCGCCCGGCGAGTCGCGGACGTTCATCCTGCGGAAGCTGGAGGAGATGTCATGCGACACCACGTCCTCGACGTGAACGCGCTCACCTGGCGCAAGAGCAGCCACAGCAACCCGGACGGCGGCCAGTGCCTGGAGGTCTCCGACGACCTCCTGACCACAGCGGTGGTCCCGGTCCGCGACAGCAAGTCGCCCCAGGGCCCCGTTCTGATGCTCCCCGCCACCGGCTGGTCCGCCTTCGTCACGGCGGTCAGGACGCGCGACCTCACCGGATAGAACCTCCGGCCTCCGGCGGCTACTTCGGGTCGCGGTGGAAGAGGGATGTCGACCAGAGGTAGCCGAGGACCGTCAGGGCCGCGCACCAGGCGAGGGCGAGCCAGCCGTGGTGGCCGATCTCCGTGCCCAGGAGCAGGCCGCGCAGGGTTTCGATGGCCGGGGTGAAGGGCTGGTACTCGGCGACCGGACGGAGCCAGCCCGGCATGGTCTCGGCGGGGATGAACGCGCTGGAGATCAGCGGCAGCAGGATCAGCGGCATCGCGGAGTTGCCGGCCGCCTCGGGGTTCGGGCTGGACAGGCCCATGCCGACCGCGATCCAGGTGAGGGCCAGGGAGAAGAGGGCGATCAGGCCGAAGGCGGCCAGCCACTCCAGGGCGTTGGCTTCGGTGGAGCGGAAGCCGATGGCTACGCCGACGGCTCCGACGACGAGCACGCTCAGGACCGATTGCAGCACGCTGCCGACGACATGTCCGATGAGGACCGAGCCGCGGTGGATCGCCATGGTGCGGAACCGGGCGATGATGCCCTCGGTCATATCCATCGCCATGTAGACCGCGGCGCCGATGGTCGTACTGCCGACGGTCATCAGCAGGATGCCCGGCACGATGTAGGCGATGTAGTCGGAGCGGTCCGCGCCCCCGCCGAGTCCCGCGCTCATGGCGTCGCCGAAGACATAGACGAAGAGCAGCAGCATCATCACCGGCGTCAGCAGCAGGTTGAGCGTGGCGGACGGATAGCGCCGGGCGTGCAGCAGATTGCGGCGCAGCATGGTGGTGGAGTCGCGCAGGGTGAGGGAGAGGGTGTTCATCGGGCGGTCTCCTCGGTCCGGGCGGGGGTGGCGTCGCCGGTCAGGGCGAAGAAGACGTCGTCCAGGTCGGGGGTGTGCACGGTCAGCTCGTCCGCCTCGATTCCGGCGGAGTCCAGCCAGTCGAGGACGGCCCGCAGCTCGCGCTGGCTGCCGTCGCTGGGGAGCCGGAGGGTGAGGGCCTCGTCGTCGCGGGTGGTCTCCCGCAGGGCGGCGGCGGCGTTCCGATAGGCCGCCGGGTCGGTGAAGCGGAGCCGGACGTGGCCGCCGGGGACCGTCCGCTTCAACTCCTCGGGGCTGCCCTCGGCGGCGATCCGGCCGTGGTGGAGTACGGCGACCCGGTCGGCGAGTTCATCGGCCTCTTCGAGGTACTGGGTGGTGAGGAGGACGGTGACGCCTTCGGCGACCAGCGCGCGGACGATGGACCAGACGTTGTGGCGCGATCGCGGGTCGAGCCCGGTGGTGGGCTCGTCGAGGAAGATGATCCGCGGGCCGCCCATCAGCGTCATGGCGATGTCCAGGCGCCGTTTCATGCCGCCGGAGTAGCTCTGGACCTGTTTGTCCGCGGCGTCGGTGAGGTCGAAGCGGTCCAGCAGTTCGGCGGCGAGGCGCCTGCCCTCGCGGCCGGGCAGATGGTTGAGGTCCGCCATCAGCCGCATGTTCTCGGCGCCGGTGATCAGCCCGTCGACGGCGGAGAACTGGCCGGTGACACCGATCGCGGCCCGGACCCGGTCGGGGGCGCCCGCGATGTCGTGTCCGGCGACCCGCGCCTGTCCGCCGTCGGCGGTGACGAGGGTGGAGAGGATCTTCACGGCAGTGGTCTTGCCCGCGCCGTTGGGGCCGAGCAGGGCGAAGACGGACCCTTCCGGGATGTGCAGGTCGATGCCGTCGAGGACGGTCTGTTCGCCGTACGCCTTGCGCAGGCCGGTGGCGGAGACGGCGGCGGGTCGTACGCCGTCCGACTGTCGTGATGTGGGCATGACAGATAGCCCCATGGTGCTCTCCTCTTTCGAAGAATCCGGTGATGGGGATGGAGGGGGATGGCGGGGGGTGGGGGCGCCGGGGCTTCGAGTCCGCCCCGGCGCGCGGTGCCGCTACTTCCCGGTCGCGTTCCCGGCCGTGCCGGGCTCCGCGCCGACGGATCGCTGGTAGGCGTCCGCGTAGGTGGGCGAGTCCTTGATCAGCCCGTCGCAGAACGCGGCGACGTCCGGGCCGGTGACCTCCAGGACGCCCTTGCCCGCGGCGGCGCCCTCCTCGAAGAAGTCCACGATCCCGGTGAGCAGGGGCCCATCGGCCAGCTCGACCGGCCCGACCTTGAAGAGGTAGCGCCGCATCTCCTCGTAGACGATCCGATAGTCCGGCGGGAGCGCCTTGACCCGGGCCGTGTGCGCCCGCCACTGCTTCTTGCCCTCGATGATGTCCCGGATGCTCATCTCAGCCCTCCAGCCGCTTCAGTTTCCGTGCGACATTCCTGTTCAACTGCTCGCGCCAGCGGTCCCGGTAGGTCCGGGCGCCCTCGCCGCCGACCAGGGCCGCGCAGAAGCCCCCGATGTCGTCGCCGAGCACCTCGTCGACGCTCAGGCCGTCCGCCGCAGTCTCTTCGAGGAGCCCGAGGGCGGAGTCGTGGATCGGCATCAGATTGCGGCCGGTGAAGTCCCCGTGCGGGAAGAGGTGGCCCTTGATCTCCTCCCAGGCCGCCCGGTGCGCCTCGGGCAGGACCGCCGCCCGGGCTTCGAACGCCTTCCACTCCCTGGTGAGGTCACTGCCGGTGACGGTCTCCCAGAAGTTCATTTCCCGCCCTCCTTGAGCCTGTCGATACGAGATGAGACGTACTGCCATTTCGCCCAGAACTTGGCGAGTTCCTCGCGTCCGGCGTCGTTGAGCGTGAAGAACTTGCGCGGCGGTCCGGCCTCGGACCGGCGCTTCGTCACCTGGACGAGTCCGTTCCGCTCCAGCCGCAGCAGGATGGTGTAGACCGTGCCCTCCACGACGTCGGGGAAGCCGAGTCCATGGAGTCGGCGGGTGATGGCGTAGCCGTACGTCTCCTCCTTGTCGATGATCTGGAGCACGCATCCTTCGAGCGTGCCCTTCAGCATCTCCGTCAGGTCGTCCATGCCGGACCCACCTCGGTTTCTCTCGGTACTACGTGGTGCCGAGTACCACTATACGGTGTCACCGAGTAGTGGGGATTGTGGCCTGCGTCACAGTGGGATCGGGTGCCCTTGTCGCGGGCTGGCACGGGCTTTTATCGCGGGGTCGCCGCGCGGAACGCCCGCCGGTACGCCCCCGGGGTCGTGCCGAGCGCGGAGACGAAGCGGCGGCGGAGGTTGGTCGCCGAGGAGAGCCCGGCCCGGCGGGCCACCGTCTCCAGCGGGAGGTCCGTGGCCTCCAGGAGCTCCCGGGCCGCGGCGATCCGCTGGGCGAGCAGCCAGCGGCCGGGGCTCGTACCGAGCTGTTCGGTGAAGCGGCGGGCCAGGGTGCGGACCGAGACGCCCGCGTGGTCCGCCAGGTCCGCGAGGTCCACCGGGTCCGGGTCCCCGATCCGGGTCACCGCCCACTCCAGGAGCGGGGCCAGCGTGCCGTCGAAGTCGGCCGGGCGGGGCGGGGCCGCGTACTGGAGCTGGCCGCCCTCGCGGTGCGGGGGCATCACCATGCTGCGGGCGATCCGGGCCGCGTGGCGGGCGCCGTGGTCGTGGCGGACCAGATGGAGGCAGAGGTCGATCCCGGCGCCCGAGCCCGCACTGGTGGCGACGTCGCCGTGGTCGACGTAGAGGACGTCCGGATCGAGCCGTACGGCGGGGAAGCGCGCGGCGAACTCCTCCGCCTGCCCCCAGTGCGTCGTGGCGCGGCGGCCGTCGAGCAGACCGGCGTACGCGAGGACGAACGCGCCGGAGCAGATGCTGACTATCCGGGCGCCCCGGGTATGGGCCCGTCGCAGGGCCCGTACGACCTGCGGGGACGGCGGCTGTCCGATCGGCAGCCAGCCGGGGATCACCACGGTGTCCGCCCGGTCCAGCGCGTCCAGGCCGTCCGGGACGAGCATGTCGTAACCGGCGAGGGTCGCGACCGGGCCCGGGCGCTCCGCGCAGACCGTGAACTCGTAGCGGGCCGGGATGCCGGGGTGTGCGACTCCGAACACCTCGGCGGCGCAGGAGAGTTCGAAGGTCGACTGCGGCGGATGGGCGAGGGCCGCGACACGATGCATGGCAGGAAAGTACCGCAGCATGTCATTCGAGACACTCGGCCGGACGGCGGACGGCGGCGAGGCTGGACCGTATGACCACAGAACAGCAGGAACAGCAGGAGCACGCGTACGCCGGGCCGGGCTATGTCTGGTCGGCGCTGGCCGACGCGCCCGTCAACGAACTCTTCCCCGGGATCCGTCAGCGCCCCCTGTGGCGCGGCGACGGCGGGGCGAGCGCACAGGTACTGGAGATGGATCCCGGCTCCCGGTGGGAGGGGATCGACGTCCACGCCCCGGGCCCCGAGGAGGTCTATGTGATCTCCGGGGTCTTCAACGACGGTGAACGGGACTATCCGGCGGGGAGCTTCATCCATGCCCCGGCGGGGTCCTCGCACATCCCGCAGACCGAGACGGGGTGCGAGATCTTCGTGTTCTATCCGGCGGGCTGACGGGCTGGCGGGCTGACGGGTCGAACGGCCGGCAGCGGCCCGGCGCGGGGAAGCGGCCCCTGGAGCACCCCCGTGACTCCAGGGACCGCGGCTCGTGGTTCTCGGCCGGCCGGTCGGCCGCTCAGCCGGTCGCGCGCAGGGCCGCCGTCTCCTGCCAGCGGCGGCCCGCCGCCTCGAACATCGCGGGATAGACGCCGAACCGGCGAAGGGGCTTGATGCCCGCCAGATAGGCCCGGCCGAACCGGCCGTTGGGCTTCACCAGGACCGCCATCTGGGCGTGGTAGCCGCCGGAGCCGTCGGGGACCCAGCCCAGGTGGAGCGCCGCGTGGACCGTCCGGTTGGCGATCTCGGCGAGCCATTCGTCCCGGGTCGTGTAGACCGAGCGGAACGGGATCGGCCGGGAGTCCGGGCCCCGGGGCCCGTCGCGCAGATCGTCCGGCAGGCGCTCGCGGAGCGACGGGACGCGGGCCCCGATCCCCGTACCGGGCCCGTCCCAGCCCAGCAGCGCGCCCAGCTTCCAGCGGAGCCCGAGCAGGGTGGCCGCCACCGGGTGCGCGAACGGCGAGGACGACCGCTCCGGTACCGCCCCTCCCGCGTGAGGGGCGGTACCGGAGAACTGGCGTACGAGATGGATCAGATCGTCCGGGCCGCCGGGCGTCGGCAGCCGCCAGACGTCCGCGAGGGCGAAGTCCCCGGCGATGGCGTGGACCCGCCACGGGCGGGCGGTGTGCGCGCTCGCGGGCAGCCGCATGTTCTCCCCCAAGATCTATACGGTGGCGTATGTGACGAGGCTAGACGGATCTATACGGTGCCGTCTATACGTTGCCGTATATATCTCGGGCGGATGAGGAGTCGGAAACGTGGGCGTGACCAGAACACCCCGGAGCACCTGGATCGAGGAGGGTCTGCGGGCCCTTGCCGCGGGCGGACCCGAAGCGGTCCGGATCGAAACCCTGGCCCATGCCCTCGGTGTCAGCAAGGGCGGCTTCTACGGGCACTTCGCCAACCGCGACGCCCTGCTCACCGAGATGCTCGACGTCTGGGAACGGGACGGCACCGAGGTCGTGATCGCCCGGGTCGAGAACCGGGGCGGGGACGCCAGGACGAAACTGGCCCGCCTCTTCGGGATCGTCGCCGTCAGGAGTGAGGAGACCCCGGCCACCAGCATCGCCGCCGATCTGGCGATCCGCGACTGGGCCCGCCGCGACGAAGGCGTCGCCCGCAGGCTGCGCCGGGTCGACAACAAGCGGATGGAGTATCTGCGCTCCCTCTACCGGGAGTTCTGCCCGGACGAGGCGGATGTCGAGGCCCGGAGCACGATCGCGTACGCCCTCCGGATCGCCTACCACTCCATGGCGGTCGACCACGGCGCGTACACCCGGGACGAGGTGATGGAGCTGATCAAGGTCCGACTCCACGCGTGACGCCTCCCGCGGGGTCGCCTCCCGCTGCGGGGTGCGCCGCGCCTGGGGTTTTTAGCGCCTCGGCCCTCCGGGGTGCCGTCCCGAAAGACCCGGGCCGCGCCCGGCGCCCTGATGTCGTCGGCGGTCTGCGGACCGTGGCCGGCTTGTCGCGCAGTTCCCCGCGCCCCTGGTTGCCCTCCTGGTCCCGTCTCGGAAGGAGACGGGACCGTCTTCCCGGGGTGGGTACCCCTTTTCAGGGGCGGTGCCGGGGAGAGAGCACTTAGGGGCGCTGGGGGTCCCCCCATTGCCGAAGGCATAGGGGGCGTAAAAGCTACTCCGCGCCCTTCAGCGCCTCCCGCAGATGGCCGTTCGACTCCTCCAGCAGACGCGCGGCCGACTTCGCGTCCGTACCGGCGAGGATCATCAGGATCGCGGGCTTCACCTCGCCGCCCGTCGCCTCCAGGGCCGATTCGATCTCGTCGGCGGCGGCGCCCGTCGCGAAGGAGACGATCCGGCGGGAGCGGGCCCGGAGTTTGTCGTTGGAGGCGCGCAGGTCGACCATGAGGTTTCCGTACGTCTTGCCCAGCCGGATCATCGTGATCGTGGAGATCATGTTGAGGACCAGCTTCTGGGCCGTACCGGCCTTCAGCCGGGTGGAGCCGCTGAGGAGTTCGGGGCCGACGACCACCTCCAGGCCGTGCTCGGCCGCCGCCGCGAGCGGGCTGTTCGCGTTGTTGGAGAGGCCGACGGTCAGCGCCCCGACGCCCCGGGCGTACCCGACCGCGCCGACCGCGTAGGGCGTACGGCCCGAGGCGGAGACCCCGACCACCGTGTCGTCCGGGCCCACGCCCAGCCGGGCCAGATCCTGCGCCGCCAGGTCCGGCCGGTCCTCCGCGCCCTCGACGGCCGTCACGAACGCCGCCGTACCGCCCGCGATCAGACCCACGACCCGCTCCGGGGCCGTATTGAAGGTCGGCGGGCACTCACTGGCGTCCAGCAGGCCCATCCGGCCCGCCGTGCCCGCGCCCGCGTAGATCAGCCGGCCGCCGCGGGCCATCCGCTCCGCCGCCGCGTCGATCGCCGCGGCGATGGCGGGGAGCTGGTCCGCGACCGCGCCCGGGACCGTCCGGTCCTCGGTGTTCATCAGCCGGGCGATGTCGAGCGTCGGCAGCCGGTCGATCTCGGCGAGGTCGGGCCGGAACGCCTCGGTGGTGAGGGCGGCCAGCTGGGCACCGAGTTCGCGGTACGCGGGGGAGGTGGGCGTCATGGGCGGCTTCCTCATCGATGGGTGGTGGTCCGGGGGGAGTGCCGGTGCGCGAGGGCCTCGTAGGAGGCGGCGAGGGCGGGCGCCGCGGTCTCGTAGGTCCGCTGTGCCACGCCTATGAAGAGACAGTCCACGACCAGCAGCTGGCCCGTACGGGACGACATGGCGGCGGGCCGCAGCTCGCTCTCCCGCGCGGTCGACGTGGTCAGGACGTGGTCGGCGTACTGGGCGACCGGGCTGTCGGGGCGGCCGGTGATCGCGACGGTCGTCGCACCGCGTTCGAAGGCGGTACGGAGCGGTTCGATGACGTCGCCCGTGGAGCCCGAGTGGGTGATGGCGATCGCCACATCGCCCGAGCGGAGCTGGACGGCGTTGGTGACCGCGAGATGCGGATCGGCGTGGGCATGGGCGATCAGCCCGATCCTGAGGAGCTTCTGCGCCAGGTCCATCCCGACCAGCGACGAGGCGCCGACGCCGTAGATATCGATCCTGCGGGCGGTCGCGGCGGCCACGACCGCGGCGGTGAGCTGGGTGATGTCGAGTCCGGCGGCGGTGTCGGCGAGGGTCTGCCGCTCGTCGTGGGCGAGCTTGGCGACGACGTCCCCGATCGGGTCGTCCACCGCGATGTCCGCGGTGACGCTGGGGGCGCGGCCGGACTGCTGGTGGGCGGCGAGCCCGGCGAGGGCCAGCCGCAGATCGCGGTAGCCGGGATAGCCGAGCAGCCGGGCGGTACGGACCACGGTGGCCTCACTCGTTCCGGTCCTGGTCGCGAGACCGGTGACCGTGAGGGCGGCGCAGCCGGCGGGATCGTCGGCCACGGCCTCGGCGACCCGCTGCATCGAGCGCGTCATGGACGGGCTGAGCGTACGGACCTTGGCGGCGAGGGCGGCGGGGGCGGGCGGTGTGTCGCTGGCGGCTGCCCCCTTGTTGAAAATTTCCTTCACTGGGTTACCCATGGTATGAAAGCTATTTTCACATCATGGGGCCGGTCAAGACCCCTGTCGGTATCCGCTTGGTAATAGGGCGGGCAACGAAGTGCCAGCTCGCGGGGGGTGAGGGCCGGTACGGACGGGGCGCGCGGGCCGTTCGGGCGGTGCGGGACAATGGGCATCATGGACGCCGCCGACGACGCTGCCGCCGCCGACCCGCTGGAGCGGGCGCTGCACACCGCCCGCGCCCTGATCCTCGGCGATCTCGCGGCCCGGGACGTCGCGGACCCCGATGTGGTCTCGCTGGTGGAGGACGCGGTCACCCACCGCCGCTGGTGGGTCGGGCAGTGGCCCGAAGGCGCCGACTACGTCACCGGACTCGTGGCCCAGGACGTCCAGGACGCCCTCCTGGAACGGCACGGCCGCTGGCCGCTCTGCCCGGTCTGCGACACGGGCGACCCGCACGCCCTCGGCGTCGAACCCGAACTCGGCGCCGACCCCCACTGGGTCTGCGAGGCGGCCGGGGTGGTCGTGGCCCGGGTCGGCTCGCTGGGCGGCGGTACGGGTGCCCCGGGCGGCATCGGCCCGGCGGGCGCGGACACCGCCTGATGGCCGTCTACATCGATCCGCCGACCTGGCCCGGCCACGGCACGACCTGGTCGCACCTGGTCAGCGATGTCTCCTACGACGAACTCCACACCTTCGCGGCGGCCATCGGCTGCCCGCGCCGCGCCTTCGAACGCGACCACTACGACGTCCCGGCCCACCGCTATGCCGCCGCCGTGGGGGCGGGCGCGATCGAGGTCCCCAGCCGCGAGATCGTCCGCCTGCTGCTGGCGGCGGGCCTGCGGCACCGCAAGACCGGACCGGCGTAGGGCGGACCGGCCAGGGGCGGGCTCAGTGGACCTCAGGCCGGGAAGGCCGAGGTGTCGATCTTCAGATCGAAGGGCTCGGGAAGGTGGAGCTGATCGCCGAACGGCACGCGCCGGGCGAGCTGGTAGGCCCCGTTCTTGGGCTCGGTGAAGACCGTCGAGGTCGGTCCGTGCCGGTCGAAGCGGTCGACGAGAAGATAGGTCGGGATTCCGGCCTGTGCGTAGGCGTCGCGCTTCTTGCCGCGATCGTCGGCCGCGTTGAAGGGTGATGTGACCTCGATGACCAGCAGTGCCTCACCGGCGTCCACGGGCATGTTCTTTTCCGCGGGTACGGCCGCCACCACCTCGTCCGGGATGACGACCAGATCCGGGATGTAGAGCTTTTCCGAGGTCACGATCTGGATGCCCAGGGTCTGGAAGATCTCCCAGTCGTCCGGAAGTACGGTGAGCAGCGCCCGTTGCAGCTTGGCCGTGATCCGGTTGTGCTGGGCGTGCGGCGGTGGAACCACGTGGATCTGTCCTTCGGCGATTTCCGCGTGCCAACCCTCGGGCACGTCCAGTTCCCGCCATGTCTCCAGGAGGGAGTCCCACGGTCGGTCATGCGACATCTGGACCCTTTCGGCCATCGCAGCTGTCATCGCGAATCCCTTCCCCATGGCCTGACGGGGCGAGCGTAGGCAGGTGGCGTCGCGGTCGTCGTCCTCTTGGGACAGCATTCCACGATCGGGTGAAGGAATGCGGAACATGGACGCCCGGGGCGTCCCGGGGCGTCCCCGGTCGGCCCCGGCCGGGCCCGTTCCGGACTTCGAGTTCCGGGTTCCGGCTCAGACCCGTTCCGTCACCGGCTCCGGCCGGACCGTGACGCCGGGGGAGCCCGCCACCACGCGGGACCGGCCGTGCAGCCGCCGCGCGATCATGACCAGGCCCAGGGCCACGATCAGCATCGCCGCGCCCGCCCAGGCCGGGGACTCGTAGCCGAGATCGGCGTCGATGACCGTACCGCCGAACCAGGGGCCCACCGTATTGCCCAGATTGAACGCCGCCGTGGTGGTCGCCGCCGCCAGGGTCGGGGCCGCGTTGGCCACGTTGAAGATCCGGGCGTTCAGCGCCGGGGCCGTGTAGAACGCCGAGACGCCCAGCAGGAACGCCAGGACGATCACCACCGCCGGTACGGTCGCGAAGAGGGCCAGCGCCGACAGCAGGACCATGGACGCCGCGATACCGCTGATCATCACGCCGAACAGATGCGCGTCGGCGAACCGGCCGCCCAGCGCCGTACCGACCAGCGCGCCGATCCCGAAGAGCGCGAGGACCGTCGACACCCAGCCCTCGCCGATGCCCGCGACATCGGTGAGCAGCGGGGCGAGATAGGAGAACGCGGCGAAGATCCCGCCGCCCGCGAGCGCCGTGATGACCACCGCGAGCCAGACCTGGCGGTCGCCGTAGATCGCCAGCTCCCGCTTCAGCCGGGGCTTCTCGGCCGGGACCGGGATATGCGGGATCCGGGTCACCACACCCACCAGCGCCACCGCCGACGCCACCGCGACCGCCCAGAACGCGGACCGCCAGCCGAGCTGGTCGCCGAGGAAGGCACCCAGGGGGACGCCCAGCACATTGGCGATCGACAGCCCGCCGATCATCACGGCCATCGCCCGGGCCCGCTGGTTCACCGGGACCATCGCCACCGCGACCGCCGCGCCCAGCGCCCAGAATCCGGCGCAGGCGAGCGCGCTGATCACCCGGGAGACGAAGAGGACCTCGTACGTCGGTGCCAGCGCGCCCGCGACCTGGCCCAGGCCGAAGACCGTGATCAGGGCGATCAGGGTGGCCTTGCGGGGCAGCTTGAGGGTGGCGACGGCGAGCAGCGGGGCGCCGACGACCATCCCGATCGCGAAGGCGGATATCAGCAGTCCGGCCTGCGGGATGGAGACGTCCATGTCGTCGGCGATCGGCGGCAGCAGCCCGGAGAGCATGAACTCGCTGGTGCCGAGCGCGAAGACGGAGAGGCCGAGGATGTAGACGGCGAACGACATCCGGGGCCGGTCGGTCGACGGGGGTGCGGTGGTCGTGGGGGCCGGGGACGGCGCGGGAGCGGATTCGGGCATGACAACTGGAACGGTCCGTGCCGCCATGGGCATTCCCGGCACTCGGTGATGTCATCTATCCGCAACAGAGGAGACGGGCGGGCCGCCCGGCGGCCGGATCAGCCGCCGTCCGCCAGCCGGGCCAGCTCCGCCGTCATGTTCGCGCGGGCCGCGGACTCCCATTCCCGGGCGCCGTACGGGGTGTGGAACAGCCGGGGCAGCTCCAGCAGTTGGCGCAGTACCTCCGACCGGCCCCGGCGGAACGCGGCGTCGGGGACGAAGGCGTACTCCTCCCGTACGGCGGCGGCGTACGCCCGGTACTCCGTCTCGGGCGCCGCCAGAATGCCCAGGTCGGCGTCGCAGAGCACCGCGCCGTTGGTGTCGCCGGGGCCGGGGGCGTGGGAGACCGTGAGGCGGACCAGCCGGGCGACCTCGGCCGTCGCCGTACGGTCCAGACCGGCGTCCGGGAGGGCGCGCTCCGCCAGCCGGGCCGACCGTTCCTCGTTCTCGGACCGGTCCGGGCGGTACACGGCGTCGTGGAACCAGGCCGCGAGCCGGACCAGATCGGGGTCGGCGGCGTACTCGGCGACCAGGTCGATCCGGTCGAGGACGGCGACCAGATGATCCGTACCGTGGTAGCGGCGCTGCGGCTCCGCCCAGCGGGCCAGCAGATCCTCGGCGTACGGCAGCGGATCGGGGACCGGGTCCGTGACGGCGGTCGTGGTCGTGGCCGTGGCGTTCCGTGCTCCGGTCAGCGCCCGCGTCCAGCGCGCGGCGAGCACGGTCGGGTCGTACGGAGAGTCGGCGGTCATGTACTGACTGTAGAACCGGGCGGTACGGGCCCTGGCCCCGGGTCCCCCGGTGCGCTTGGCTGGCCCGATGGAACCCACCACGGAACCCACCCGCCGCGCCGACCCCGCCACCCCCGCGGGCCTCGCCGGTCCCGGCCCGGTCCGCGATCCCGAGCTGCCCGGGCTCCTCCTCGCGACCGAACGGGACGCCCTGATCCCCCTGCTGCGGGCCCGCCCCGACGACGATTTCGAGCTGCGGACCTGCTGCCCGGGGTGGACCGTGCGGCATGTCGTCGCGCACTGCGCGGCCGCGCTCTCCCGGGTGGTCGAGAGCCGGTACGAGAAGGACGTCTTCTCGCCCGAGTCCAACGACCGCGATATCGCCGCCCTCGCCGACCGGTCGAACCGGGACCTCGTCGACGAGCTGGAGCGGCTGCTCACCGCCGCCGGACCGGTGATCGCCGCCGCCGGACACGGCAGGCTCGACGGCGTCGGGTTCGGCGAATGGGTGCACGCCGGCGATCTGCGGGAGGCGCTCGGCGAACCGGGGGCGTACGAGGGCGACGCCCAGGGCCCCGCCCTCGCGCTGCTCGCCGCGCTCAGCCGGGCCGGCCGGGCGCAGCCGCTGCTGGCCCGGCTCGACGGGCATGGATCGCCGCTGGTCCTGGGCGCGGACAGTCCGGAGCCCGCCGTCTACACGGGCTCGGCCGCGACCCTGATCCGGCTGGTCACCGGACGTCCGCTGACCGGAACGCGCTACCGACTGGCCGGGGCGAGGGAAGCGGACCTGGCCTTCTTCGTCTGACGCCGCCACCGGGCCGGGCGGCCGGCCCCACGAGAACGGCCGGAACGGCGCGGACCGGCCGCGTCGAAACGGACTGATCGCACCGAAACGGACCGGCCGTACGGGTGCGGACCGGAGCGGACCGGCCGTTCTCGCGAAGTCCGGTGTCCGAAAGACGATCTTGCCGGGCGATATCCGGAGACGCATGCTTCCTAACGCGTGGCCCCCACACCCAACCCCTTCACCGGATCTGGGCGGTCTGCGCACTTCCCCCACGGACAGAGGAAGCATCGGTGACGATCACACCTGCCCCCGTACTCCCCCTACCCCCCACGCCACCCTTACCGCCCGCCGCTGTCGCCGTCCACCGGCCCTCGGTCGTTCTCCCCGAGCACCAGATCACCCAGGAGGAGATCATCAGCGCGCTCGGGGACCACTTCGCCCGAATACCCCATGTCGAACGGGGTCTGGATCTGATGCGGAGTACGACCGTACGGACCCGCAGCCTGGTGGCCGGCCTCCCGGCCATGCTGGCCCCCCGCTCCTTCGGCCACCGCAACGCCCACTACCGGACCGAGGCCGTCCGGCTCGGGTCGGCGGCGGCCGAACAGGCCCTGGCGCACGCCGGAGTCGGCCCCGCCGAGATCGACGCGTTCGTCTTCGTCTCCTGCACCGGATACGCGCTGCCGGGACCGGACGCGTACATCGCCCAGGAGATCGGCCTCCGCCCGACCGTCCGGCGTACCCCGATCCAGCAGTTGGGCTGTGCCGCCGGGGCCTCGGCGCTGGCCGAGGCGTACCACTATCTGCTGGGCAGGCCCGACGCCGCGGTCCTGGTCGTCGCGGCCGAACTCAGCTCCCTCTCCTTCCAGCCCGAACAGCACTCGCTCAGCGACTTCATCTCCAACGGCGTCTTCGGCGACGGCGCCGCCGCCGCCGTACTGCGCCGGGCCGACCCCGGCACCACGGGGTTCCGGATCCACGGCGTACGGCAGCATCTGCTCCCCGACTCCCAGTCGGTGATCACCGGCAGCACGACCGAGGACGGCTTCCACTTCCGGACCGATCCCCGGGTCCGCGCGACCGTGCCCAAGGTGATTCCGGAGATCGACGCCTTCCTGGCCGAACTGGGCTGGCACCCCGGCGACCTCGATTTCTGCGTCTCCCACACCGGCGGGCCGGTCATCATGGACGGCGTCGAAGAGGGCCTCGGGCTCCGCCCCGGCACCCTGCGGCACAGCCGGGAGAGCATGGCCCGGGTCGGGAACACCTCCAGCGTCTCCGTTTTCGACGTGCTTCGGCGGCACCACGAGGACGGCTCCCCCGAGCACGGCTCCCAAGGGCTGATCGTCGCCTTCGGGCCCGGATTCACCACGGAGATCCTCGCGGGCACCTGGCACGACGGCGCCGCTGCCGCTGCCGACGGCGACTGACCGTTTCGACGCCCGGGACGGGCACCGGCCGGTACAGGCGCGTACCGGCGGCAGCCCGCCCGTATGCCGGAATCGTCCGCCGGAGTGACACTGGAAGCGGGAAACACCCCGGTGCCACGTCATACGGAGGCGGACATGGCCGGAATGATCATTTTCGGGTTGCTGATCGCGGGCATGCTCTGCGCCGCGATGTGGTGGGACGGCCGACGGCGGGCGAATCTGGTGACCCCCCGCCCGGACGAGCAACCACAGCGGCCCGAGCGCCGCGAACACGTCGAAGAGCTGCGCGAGGCCGACGGCCCCGACGCCTTCCCCCAGGACGGCGGGCGGCTGCTCCCGTACAACATGCGTCCCGTCAGCAGCCACAGCACCGGCAAGGGCCGCGAGTCCCGGCCGAAGCACGGACCGAACGCGCACAGCGGGTCGTTCGGCAGCGGCGGCCTGGGCGGCTGATGCCGCCGGTTCGCGGGGGTGCCGCGTCGCGCCCGGCGGCCTGATCTTGTTCGCGGTCCGCGGACCGTGGGTGGCTGCTCGCGCCCCTGATTGCCATTCGGCAATGGGCCCCCAGCGCCTTGGCCCTCCTGGGCACCGCCCGGACTGCCCGGGTCGCGCCCGGTGACCTGACGTCGTTCGCGGTCCGCGGACCGTGGGTGGCTGGTCGCGCGGTTCCGCCCCCTATGCCTTCGGCGATGGGGGGACCCCCAGCGCCCCTGATTGCCTTCGGCAATAGGTGACCCCAGCGTTCCAGGTTGTCTCGGCAATGGGGCCCAGCCGGCACCCCTGAAGCCCTCCCCGCAAAGCCCCTTGGGAAGGCCCGGACCCCGGGTGGAGACAGAGTGCCCGCCGCCCGTCGGCGGGTGGCCGTATGCGGCATCCGTACGGGTCTCCGCCCGGCGAAACGGGAGGGGCCCCGGGCAGTAATGCGCCCGGGGCCCCTCCCGTGGAAATCCCGTCCCCTGCTACGACACGGCCTTGAAGCGTCGCAGCAGCAGGCTGTTGCCGACCACGAAGACCGAGGAGAAGGCCATCGCCGCTCCCGCGATCATCGGGCTGAGCATTCCCATCGCGGCCAGCGGCAGCGCCGCCACGTTGTAGACGAAGGCCCAGAACAGGTTGGACTGGATCGTGCCCAGCGTGCGGCGGGCCAGCCGGATCGCGTCGGCGGCCACCCGCAGATCGCCCCGGACCAGGGTCAGATCGCTGGCCTCGATCGCCGCGTCCGTACCCGTACCCATCGCCAGACCGAGGTCCGCCTGGGCGAGGGCCGCCGCGTCGTTGACGCCGTCGCCGACCATGGCCACGCTCCGGCCCTCGGCCTGGAGCCGCTTGACCACGTCGACCTTGTCCTCCGGCATGACCTCGGCGATCACCTCGTCGATGCCGACCTCGGCGGCCACGGCCCGCGCCACGGCCTCGTTGTCGCCGGTGAGCAGGATCGGCTTCAGACCCAGCTTCCGCAGCCGGACGATCGCCTCGGCGCTGGTCTCCTTGATCGCGTCGGCGACCTCCAGCACGGCCCGCGCCTCGCCGTCCCAGGCGACCGCGATCGCGGTCCGGCCCTGGGCCTCGGCTTCGGCCTTGGCCTTCCTCAGCCCCTCGGGGAGGTGGATCTCCCACTCGGCCAGCAGCTTCTCGCGGCCCACGAGCACGGCGTGCCCGTCGACGACGCCCTGGACACCGAGTCCGGGGATATTGGCGAAGTCCTCCAGCGCCGGGAGCTTGCCGACCTTCTCCACCGCCCCGGCCGCGACGGCCTGGGCGATCGGGTGCTCGGAGGCGTTCTCCAGGGCGCCCGCCAGCCGCAGTACCTCGTCCTCGTCGGTCGAGTCGGCGGTACGCACCCCGAGCAGCGCCATCTTGCCGGTGGTGACGGTGCCGGTCTTGTCGAGGACGACGGTGTCGACCTGGCGGGTGGACTCCAGGACCTCCGGGCCCTTGATCAGGATGCCGAGCTGGGCGCCCCGGCCCGTACCGACCATGAGGGCGGTCGGCGTGGCCAGACCCAGGGCGCAGGGGCAGGCGATGATCAGTACGGCGACCGCGGCGGTGAACGCCGCCGCCCAGCCCTCGCCCGTCGCGAGCCAGGTGAAGAGGGTGGCGATGGCCAGCAGGATGACGACCGGCACGAAGACGCCGGAGATCTTGTCGGCCAGCCGCTGGGCGGCGGCCTTGCCGGTCTGCGCGTCCTCGACCAGCTTCGCCATCCGGGCGAGCTGGGTGTCGGAGCCGATCCGGGTCGCCTCGACGACCAGCCGGCCGCCCGCGTTCAGGGTGGCGCCGGTGACCCCGTCGCCGGGGCCGACCTCGACCGGCACGGACTCGCCGGTCAGCATGGACGCGTCCACGGCGGACGAGCCCTCGATCACCAGACCGTCGGTGGCGACCTTCTCACCGGGGCGGACCAGGAAGCGGTCGCCGACCTTCAGCTCCGCCGTCGGTACCCGGACCTCCTCGCCGTCCCGCAGGACGGTGACCTCCTTGGCCCCCAGCTCCATCAGGGCGCGCAGGGCGGCCCCGGCCTTCCGCTTCGACCGGGCCTCGAAGTAGCGCCCGGCGAGGATGAAGGCGGTGACGCCCGCGGCGGCCTCCAGGTAGATGTTGGAGGAGCCGTCGCTGCGCTGGATGGTCAGCTCGAAGGGGTGGGTGACGCCGGGGATTCCGGCGTGGCCCCAGAAGAGCGCGTACAGGGACCAGGCGAAGGCGGCGATGGTGCCGACCGAGATCAGGGTGTCCATGGTCGCGGCGCCGTGCCGGGCGTTCTTCCACGCGGCCCGGTGGAAGGGCCAGCCCGCGTAGACCACGACCGGGGCGGCGAGCGTCAGCGACAGCCACTGCCAGTACTCGAACTGGAGCGGCGGGATCATCGCCATCGCGATCACCGGCACGGCGAGGACCACGGCGGTGATCAGCCGCTCGCGCAGCGTCCGCAGCTCCGGGTCGTCCTCCTCCCCGGCCTCGTCGGAGCCGGAGCCGCCGTCGGCGGAGACCGCCGTCTGCTGCTTCGGCCTGGGCGGGGCGGCGGTGTAGCCCGTCGCCTCGACCGTGCCGATCAGGTCCTTGACGCTGACCTCGTCGCTGAAGGTGACTCGGGCCTTCTCGGTGGCGTAGTTGACCGTGGCCTCGACGCCCTCCATGCGGTTGAGCTTCTTCTCGATCCGTGCGGCACAGGAGGCGCAGGTCATGCCGCCGATCGCGAGTTCCACCTCTTGGTGGTGGGTGGCCGTGTGCGCCATGCTTCCTCCCGGTCCGGCACCTTAATACCCCTACAGGGTATCCCGTCTGGATCTATATATACCCCCCCTGGGTATGCGAACGCAAGCCGTGACCGGGCTTTCCGGGCCGGATCCGGAAGATTTACCTCCGAGTCGCCGGGCGATAACACCGGGTGATGGAGGGGTGGTGGTGCCGGATGGTGCCGGGGTGGCGGTGTCGCGGCCGGGCGCCCGGCGCCGGACGGCGGGCTTCGGCCGGACAGGAGGGCGGGAACCGGTCAGTGCCGCCTATCTCTCATCCGCCCGCTGATGCGCCCCGCAAACCCGCGGACTAGGCTGAGCTATTGGACTAGACCTGTCATGGGTCCAGCCGTCACCGGCACCACCTGGAGGAATGGGGTCACATGAGCAACCGTGCGCTTCTGGAGGTGATCGCCCTGGACGCCGCCGACGCCGTCGCGGCCCAGTCCGGTGGAGCGGACCGGCTGGAGCTGGTCACGGACATGGCGGCGGACGGGCTGACTCCGCCCCGGGAGACCTTCGCGCGGATCCGTGCCGCCGTGGACATCCCGCTGCGGGTGATGCTGCGACTCGCCGACGGATTCTCGGCCGGTACGCCCGACGACGTGGAGGCGCTGGCGGCGGCGGCGGCCGGACTGCGCGAGGAAGGCGCCGACGAGTTCGTCCTCGGCTTCCTCGACGCCGAGGGCCATCCGGACCTGGTGACCGTGGAGCGGCTGCTGGCCGTGATCTCCGGCTGCTCCTGGACCTTCCACCGGGCGATCGACCGGGCCGCCGACCGGGACGCCCTGCGCAAGCAGCTCGCCGATCTGCCGGGTCTCGACACCTACCTCACCGCCGGTTCCGCCGCCGGAGTCGACGCCGGACTCGACACCCTGATCGCCGAGGCCGGCCGCCGGACCGAGCCCGGCTACGAGCAGCGGCTGCTGGTCGGCGGCGGCCTCCGCCTCGACCATGTCCCGGCCCTGCGCGCCGCCGGGATCGACGGCTTCCACATCGGCGGCGCCGCGCGCCCCGACGGCTGGACGGGGCCGGTCGGCGCCGACGCCGTACGGGAGTGGCGGACGGCGGTCGACGCGGAGCTCTGAGCGGATACGTCACCCGCCCTCGGGTGACGCGCGCGACATGCCGAAGGCCGCTTCCCGGCGTAACACCACCGGGAAGCGGCCTTCGGCATTCACTCTTCACTCACCGGGTACGGCTCCGGTCAGCGGACGTCGACGAAGTCCGAGGTGGAGGTCGTCGGAGCGACGGTCCCCGTACCGGCGTACCGCAGCCGCCAGTACCCGTCCACCGACGCCTTGGCCGTGGTCTTCACCTTGCCGTTCTTGTCGGTCTTCAGCGTCTTCACCGGCGTCCAGGTCTTCGTGTCCTTCTTCAGGAACTCCAGCTGCACGGTGTGGTCGACGTACCCCGTGTAGGTCCGGCGGTCCCAGTTCACGATCGTCAGCAGCCCGTCGACGGTGACGTTCTGCCCCTTCTTCACCGGCTCGGGGCCCGCGTTGGCCGTGAGCTTGGTGTGGCGCAGGAGGGTGAGCTTCCCGGCCTTGTCGTTGATGTACTCACCGCCCTGCTTGTCGAAGACCGCGAGCGCCAGATTCCAGCCGCCGCCCGACTTGTTGTTCAGATCGATGGCGGGCATCACCAGGAAATCGGCGGAACAGTTCGCGGCGGTCCCGGTGCAGGTCTTGAAACCGTCGACCGGAACCCACGGGTTGTTCTCGCCGTAGACGGAGCCACCCCACAGCTCGGCGTCCAGCCCGTCGATCCCGCCCGGCGCCTTCACGCTGAAGGTGGCCCGGACGGGCTTGTCGGCGAGCCCCACGACGAGCGGCTTGCCGCCGTTCACCACGACCTTGGCCACGGCCGGACTCGCCGCCGCCGGACCGGACTCGGCGGACGCCCCGGGCTTCGCCGCCCCGGACTCCGAGAAGACATCGGAACGCTCCCCGCGTTCCCCGCGGGGCGATTCCCCGGCGACGGCGTACGGGGCGAGCACCCCGGCCAGTGCCAGGGTGCCGGTGACGGCGGCGATGGATGCACGTATGCGCATATGTTCCCCAGTTTTCGGTTCTGCGGGGTACGGCTACGGGGCGGCGCGCCACACGTCCGCGCCGCCCCGCCGCACCCAGGGTCGGTGATCCGGGAGTTACGACTCCGGGACCGCGTGCATGGTCGCATCCCCGGGGCGGCTCCGGGAACGGGGTCGTGGGCCGGGTTTCCGGGGATCCCCGGATTCCCGTCCCCCACCTCCCGGACGCCGGGCCACCCCGGATCGTTCACCCTTCGCGAAGCCCGGCCGCTCCCGCCGCCGCCCCCGTCCGCCTCAGACCGCCCCGGCCGGGTCCGTCAACTGCTCCGGCAGGGGGCGGCGGTGGACCACCGTCAGGCCGGAGACCGCGCGGGTCAGGACCACGTACAGCCGTCGCAGTCCGGTCCGTTCGTCCGGTTCGCCGTCGACCACGGACGCCGGGTCGTCGAGGACCACGTAGTCGTACTCCAGACCCTTCGCCAGCGACGCGGGCACCAGGGTCAGCCGGGCGTCGGCGCTGGTCTCCTCGCCCGGGGCGAGGTGGGGGAGGCCGGCCGCCGCGAGGGCGGCGGTCAGGGCCGGGATCCGGGTGTCCGCCGCGATCAGGCCGATCGAGCCCTCGCGGGTCAGGGCCGTACGGCAGGCCGACACCACGGCCGCGTCCCACCGGCCGTCGTCGTCGCCTCCGCCGTCCGGTACCGGGTGGATCTCCAGCGATCCGGGGGCCGTACGGACCGACGAGACCTCCTTCAGGCCGGGGGACATGAACGGCAGCAGCCGGGAGGCGTACGCGATCACCTCGCGCGGTACCCGGAAACCGGCCGTCAGCTCCTCCACCACCGCGTCCGGCTTGCCCAGATGGGTCAGCGCCTCCGCCCAGCTCGCCGTCGCCCACGGAGTGGTCCCCTGGGCGAGATCGCCGAGTACGGTCGCCGAGCCCGTCGTACAGCGCCGCCCCACCGCCCGGTACTGCATCGGCGACAGGTCCTGCGCCTCGTCCAGGACGACATGGCCGAGCGACGGGGTACGGCGGACGAGGTCCGTCGCCTCGTCCACCAGGACCGCGTCCGCCGCCGACCACTGGGCGGACCGCACGCTCCGGGCCGGTTTCGCCCAGAGCACCGCCCGCTGCTCGCCGGGGTCGAGCAGGCCGTCGGCGTGCGCGGCGAGGAAGTCCGGTTCGGAGAGCAGCCGCAGTACCAGCTTCGCGGGGTCGACCTTCGGCCAGATCGCCTTCACGGCCGCCTTCACCGCGTGATGGCGGGCCACCGCGTCCTGGATCCGGTCGTCGGGCGCCTCGCCGGACTCCTCCATCCTGACCAGTACCGCGTGCGCGATCCGCTGCGGCAGGGCCTCGGCCGCCGCCGCGTAGCGGATCTCGCGGCCCAGCAACTCCGCCACCATCTCGGTCAGTTCGTAGGCCGGGATCCGCCAGCGCCGCGAACCGCGTTCGACCACCACGGGTTCGGTGGGCGGGGTGACGTACGACCGCAGGGCGCGGCGCAGCACCTCCGCCATCCGGGCGTCGCCCTTGACCACGGCGGCGGCCGGCGAGTCGGTGCCCTTGACCTCGACATGGGCGACGAGGTCGGTCACGGTCGCCTGGGCGACGTCGAGTTCGCCGAGGGCGGGCAGTACCTGCTCGATGTAGTGGAGGAAGGACCGGTTGGGGCCGATGACCAGGGTGCCGGTCCTGGCCAGCCGCTCCCGGTGGGCGTAGAGGAGATAGGCCACGCGGTGCAGTCCGACGGCGGTCTTCCCGGTGCCGGGGCCGCCCTGGACGCAGACCGTGCCGCCCAGCGACGAACGGACGATCTCGTCCTGCTCGGGCTGGATGGTGGCGACGATGTCCCGCATCGGGCCGACGCGGGGGCGCTCGATCTCGGCCTGGAGCAGTCGGCTCGCGAGGTGGTCGGGGCCCGGGTCCGGGGCGGTGTCGGTGAGGCGTTCGTCCTCGTACGCGGTCAGCTCGCCGCCCGTGTAGCCGAACCGGCGGCGCAGTCCGACGTCCATCGGGTCGGTCCTGGACGCCCGGTAGAAGGGCTGGGAGACGGGCGCCCGCCAGTCCAGCACCATCGGCTCGCCGGTGCCGTCGTGGACATGGCGGCGGCCGATGTAGAAGTGGTGGCCGCCGTGCTCGCCGCCCAGGTAGTCGAGCCGCCCGAAGAAGAGGGGGGTATGGGCGAGATCGGCCAGTTCCTTGATCCGCAGTTCGGTCCTGGCCTCCAGCGCCTGTTTGTTGACCCAGTTCGCGGCGACGTCCCGGATGTCGAGCGCCTCCACCTCCGCCCGCATCGTCCGCAGGGCCGAGCGGGAGGCCGCGAGATGGGCGCGCTCCCGGCCGAGGGCCTCGCCGGGCGCCGGGTCGGGGCCGGGGCCACTGGTCTCGGGGGCCGGTTCGTACGGGGTGGATTCGTACGGGGACGGGGGGACGGGCGCGGGCACGGTGAGCCTCCGGGCGGATGCGGCGGCGCGCGACAGGACGCCACCGCGTACGGACAGGGTCGGGTGAACGGCACGGGCACACGGCGACCGGCCACAGGCGCCACGGCGCGGGTCGGAGGCGGGTGTGCCGGGAGCCGACCGGTTTCCGTCCGGGCGGCGGCGCTCCTGGCGGAGGCGGGCAGACGGGGCAGTCTAGTCACGGCCGGGCCGGGCCGCGAACCCTTTCCCGGCCCGGGCGGGCGGGGGCGTCGGGTGTCTTCCGGGCGGGTCCCGGGCGGGTATCCGGGGCCTGGTTCGGGCCCGCTTCGGGGCCGGGAGGGCCGCCGCCCCGGAACGGTTCCTCTCAGGGTCGGAGACCGTCCTTGAGGAGGAGGGCCGTCGACTGAGGGATGACACGGCGCCCTCCGGCGTACTCCGGAAGTGCCGCCCCGGGCGGGGAACCCTTATGCCTTGGGTCGGACAAACCCGGGGTCGGGGTTCCGACGTGCGGCCGATGTGCCGACAGGGGTCCCGAGAGCACCATGGGACACATGACGACGACGACTCTCACCCCCTCGGTCCAGGTCCCCGGCCCCCGCCACGGCGCGACGGCCACCGACGCGGCGCACACCGGCAGCCGCGCGGGCGGCGCGCTGCGGGCGGTCAAGGTCTTCGCCTCGGCGATCTTCAGCGTCGCGGTCCTCGGCGACTACGACGCGGAGGCCGCGGGCGTCCGCCGCCACTGACCGCCGGCCCCGCCCCGGCTGAGTATCCGTACCCACGAACCACCGGCCACCGGTTGAGCGCCCCGGCGGAGGCGCGCGAACCCGCCCGGCGCCTTCAATGGACGCCATGCCGACCGAGCACGAGCCACCGCGCACCGCAGCCGCCGCGACCGCCGCGACCACGACCGCTGTGACCAGCACGACCGGCCCCGTCCCGGGCCGCGTACGCAAGACTTCTCACGACTCCGCCACGGCCTCCTCCAACGCGGGCGCCCTCCGGGTCCTCGCCGGTGTCGGCCTGGTACTCCTCATCGGCGCCGCAGTACTCGCCGCCCTGCTGGCCCTCCTCGACGCTTTCGACGGCGACGGCCGGGCCGGACCGCTGGTCGCCGCCGGGCTGTCGTCCCTGGTCCCGGCCGGGCTGCTCGGGATGATCGCGGCGGCCGTCCCGCGCGACGACATGCCGAACACCGTCCGGGGACGGCTGGTCCTACTCCAGTACGCCTGCACGATCCTGGCCCCGGCACTGGTGGCCGCCGACGCCTGAGCCCCGGGACGCGTTCGTACGCCCCGGGGCTCGTCCGACGCGCGGCCTCAGCCCTCCGGGGACTCCGCCGGTCCGCCGCTGAGCAGTTCGTCCGCGTCCATGATCCGGTACGCGTACCCCTGCTCGGCCAGGAACCGCTGCCGGTGCGCGGCGAAGTCCTGGTCGATGGTGTCGCGGGCGACGACCGAGTAGAACCGGGCCTCGTGCCCGTCCGCCTTCGGCCGCAGTACCCGGCCGAGCCGCTGGGCCTCCTCCTGCCGGGACCCGAAGGTGCCCGAGACCTGGATCGCGACCGTCGCCTCCGGCAGATCGATGGAGAAGTTGGCGACCTTCGACACCACCAGGACCGAGATCTCGCCCTGCCGGAAGGCGTCGAAGAGCTTCTCCCGCTGCGCGTTGGACGTCTCGCCCTTGATCACCGGCGCGTCCAGATGCTCGCCCAGCTCGTCGAGCTGGTCGATGTACTGCCCGATGACCAGCGTCTGCTCTCCCCGGTGCTTGGCGACCAGCGCCTCCGTCACCTTCCGCTTGGTCGCGGTGGTGGCACAGAACCGGTACTTCTCCTCGGTCTCGGCGGTGGCGTACGCCAGCCGCTCCGAGTCCGTCAGATTGACCCGGACCTCCACACAGTCCGCCGGGGCGATATAGCCCTGGGCCTCGATCTCCTTCCACGGCGCGTCGAACCGCTTCGGCCCGATCAGGGAGAAGACATCCGACTCCCGGCCGTCCTCCCGGACCAGGGTCGCGGTCAGCCCGAGCCGCCGCCGGGCCTGGAGATCGGCGGTGAACTTGAAGACGGGCGCGGGCAGCAGATGCACCTCGTCGTAGACGATCAGCCCCCAGTCCCGGGAGTCGAACAGCTCCAGATGGGGATAGATCCCCTTCCGCTTCGTGGTCAGCACCTGGTACGTGGCGATGGTGACCGGGCGGATCTCCTTGCGCGTACCGCTGTACTCGCCGATCTCGTCCTCGGTCAGCGACGTCCGCTTCACCAGCTCGTGCTTCCACTGCCGGGCGGAGACCGTATTGGTCACCAGGATCAGCGTCGTCGCCTTGGCCTGCGCCATCGCCCCGGCCCCGACCAGCGTCTTCCCGGCCCCGCAGGGCAGTACGACCACACCCGACCCGCCGTGCCAGAACCCCTCGACGGCCTGCCGCTGATACGGCCGCAGGGCCCAGCCCGACTCGTCCAGATCGATCCGGTGCGCCTCGCCGTCCACATATCCGGCCCGGTCCTCGGCGGGCCAGCCCAGTTTCAGCAGCGTCTGCTTGATCTGCCCCCGCTCCGACGGGTGCACCACCACGGAGTCCGCGTCGATCCGCGCCCCCACCAGCGGCTGGACCTTCTTCGACCGCAGAATCTCCTCCAGCACCGGCCGGTCGGTACTGGTCAGCACCAGCCCGTGCGCCGGATGCTTGGAGAGAGTCAGCCGCCCGTACCTGGCCATGGTCTCCGCCACGTCCACCAACAGCGCGTGCGGCACCGGATACCGGCTGTACGCCACGAGCGCGTCCACGACCTGCTCGGCATCGTGCCCGGCGGCCCTGGCGTTCCACAGCCCGAGCGGGGTGATCCGGTACGTATGGATGTGCTCGGGCGCCCGCTCCAGCTCGGCGAAGGGCGCGATGGCCCGGCGACAGGCGTCGGCCTGCTCGTGGTCGACTTCCAAGAGGAGCGTCTTGTCGCTCTGGACGATGAGTGGGCCGTTCACGATCCGCCCTTTCCGGACTTCCGGTCCTTCGGTCGGGCACCTCCGGCGGCGGAGCCGCAGAGGAAGCCAAACCTCCAGTGTGCCGTACCGGGGGAAGGGGCGGGGGCCCGTCGGCGAACGCGGGCGGTGGCCGGATCCGGTCCGCGGCGCGGGCGCGGCCCGGGGGATCAGTCGTCGGCGAGTTCCGCGACGCCCGTGATCCGGTGGAGCGGGTAGGTGCGGACCTCGTCGGCGGTGTGGTCGTAGCCGGTGACGAAGCCGCCCTCCACCCGGACCGGGGCGATGACGCGCTGGCTGGCGGTGCCCTCCGGGTTGACGTAGCCGATCCAGACGGCGGAGCCGGTCATCGCGGCGGCCTGGACGGTGGCCAGGGTCTCGGCGGCGGAGGTGCGCGGGAGGCCCGGGCCCGGTCCGGTGGCGGGGGCGGGACGCTCGGTGGCGGGGGTCGTCGGTTTGCGGCTGATGGTGGCCGCGAGGTCGCCCGCGCGGATCGCCCGTACCGCCGCGCCGAGCAGGGTCGCGTCCGGGACCGGCGGGCCCTCCGGCTGGGGTGCCGGGGGTGTTCGGGGCGGGGTGCGGCGGGCGTGGGCGCGGGCGATCAGGACGTCGCCCTCGGCGGATTCGGCGGCCGGGGCGTACCCCATCGAACGCAATCCGCCGAGCAGCGTCGACGGGTCGACGGCCGACGCCAGGACGGTGGGCGCGATCCGGCGCAGGCCCAGTCCGGCGGAGCGCTTGTCGGCGGTGATCTCGTCGAGGAGCGCGTCGTCGTCGCAGCGGACGTAGGAGGACGCGCCGCCGACCCGGAGATGGCCGTGGCGGCGGGCCACGTCGTCGATCAGATAGCCCAGCGGCTGCGGGACCGGGGTCCGGGAGTGGGTGTTGAGGAAGGCGTGCAGTTCGGACGCGGTGCGTCCGGCGTCGAGGGCCCGGCGTACGGAGCCGGGGGTGAAGCGGTAGACGGTCGCCCCGCCCTTGGACTCGACATCGGCGAGGACGGCCAGTGTCTCGGCGAGCGGGCGCTGGAGGGGGCCGGGGGCGACGGCGGTGAGATCGGCCTGGAGGAGTACGTGGTCGAGCGGCACGGGCAGCAGCGGCGCGAGCGTTCCGGCGGCGGCGCGGAGGCGGTCCTCCGGGACGGGGGCGGTGGGGGTGGCGGTGGGGGCGGGCTCGGAGCCGGAGTCGTCCGTGATCCCGAGCAGGGCGCGGGCGTGGCTCGACAGGGCGCCGCGGCCCGTCACACCGAGGTACTCCGCCTCGGCGAGGGTCCAGACCGCGATCCGGCTCCGCAGGTCCGTCGCGCCGCCGAGCCCGCCGCCGGGACCGGGCCCGACGGCCCCCGTGGTCGTACCGCCGTACGAGGCACCGTCCCCGCCCCGCAGGGGATGCTCCCAGCGCAGCCGGGCCAGCAGGCTCTCCGGGGTGGGCGCCGTCGCGGGCGGCAGCGCGCCGATGAGCGCCAGCACCCGGCGGCGTACCTCCGGTGCCGCGGCCCGGTCGAGACCGGGCCCGAGGACGGCGAGCGTACGGCCCTTCCCGTCGAGGGAGCCGACGAGCCCCGCCGTCCGGGTGGCCGTGAGCCAGGCGCCCGCCAGCCGGGCCCACCGGTCGGCGGCGGGCAGCTCCAGCCAGCCGTCGTACGCGGGCGTCGGCGCGTACGCCTCGTCGGCCTCGCCGTCCGACGCGACCAGACCCGCCGCGTACGCCAGCTCCAGCCAGAACGCGGCCACCGGCTCCGTCGCGTCCAGCGCGACCGCCGTCCGCTTCAGATCCCGGACCGAGAGGCCGCCCGCGCGCAGCACCTGCGGGCCGCCCTCGTGCCACTCCTGGAGCAGGTCCTCGACCGTCGAGAGCGCCGTCAGCGCCTGACCGGCCGCCGCGCCGTCCACAACCTGTGGACGGGCCGCCAGTACGGAGGCGGCGGGGACCAGCTCCGGCGGCCGGGGCTCCACGGTCCGGTGCGCCCGGCCCGCCCGCAGATGCAGCGCCGCCTCGCGCGGCAGGACGACCGTACGCGGGGACGCGGGCAGCAGCAGCCCCCGGTCCCGCAGCCAGCGCACCGGCGGCGTCGGGTCGGCGGTGACCTCCCCGTACGGCGGCCCCCACACCAGCCGGTCGAGTACCGCGGACGACTCCGGCGGTGCCGTGTCGAGCAGGGCGGACATCCGGGTACGGTCCGTGAAGAGCGCCGTCAGCGCCGTGACCGCCGACACCGGGTCGTGGGTCGTCGGCAGCCCGGCCGTGGTGACGATCTCCTGGAGCCGTCCCGGTGACATCCCGGACGTGGCCTCGGCGACCGTCGGGCCGAGTCCGGTGGGGGAGGGGCGGGCGGGCGACGGGGCGAGCAGTTCGCGGGCCGTACGGACCAGCCGCAGCCGGTCGTCACCGCCCCACACCAGGGCCCGGGTGCGCAGCGCCGCGACAGCGCCGGGCAGGGCGGCGGCGATCCGCTCCCGTTCCGCGGCCTCGTCGCCGATATAGCCGTCGGCGCCGTAGTTGCCGTTGCCGTTGCCGGTGTCGCCGTCGCCGCCGGTGTCGCCGGTGAGTAGTCCGAGGAGGGTGTCGTACGGCGCCGGGTCCGGCGCCACCGCCAGCGCCTCCGCCGTCTGGAGGGCGAACCGGTCGAGCCGTTCCAGCGCGCGGACCACGGACGCCCGGGTGCCCGCGCGGGTGGCGAGCTGTGTCAGATCGCCCGGGACGGGGTTCAGGAGATCGGGGCGGGCCCGCAGCAGGGCGGCCAGTTCGGTGTCCGCACCGGCGCGCAGCGCCTCGGCGAGCGTGCGGGGGCCGCCGCGCGCCTGTTCGTCCCGGGGTGCACCAGCGGCTTCCACGGCGGTGTCGGCGGTGGTGGTGGCGGCCTCACCGGCCGTGCCGGTCGGTTCGTCGTACGGATCGGCCTGGTGCGTGCCGTGCGGTTCCTCGGGCTTCGTCCCCATCCGCCCCACGGTAGTCGCTGTGGTCCCCGGGCCGCGCTACCGTCGTGCTGGGATCGTGACCGGTGTTGTCACCGGGCCGGTCCGGTCCGGGGAGCACGCGAGGGGAACCGTCCGTGGGGATCGAGAGCGAACAGCTCGTCTACGACTATCTGAGCCGGGTCGGCGACATCGCCCAGCAGCGCCAACTCTCCTCCGGGGCAAGGATGGAGCTGGTGGCGTCGCTCCGCGGCGAGATCGAACGGCAGCGCGCGCAGACGGCCGCCGAGACGCCCGCTTCGGTACGGCGGATCCTCGGCCGGCTCGGTACGCCCGCCGAAGTCGTGGACCAGGCGGCCGATACCCCGCCGCGCGCCGCGCCACCGGGTGCGACCGCCTTTCCCCGGGCGGCCGCGGAACCGGAGCGCCCGGCACCCGGTTCCATGCCCGGCTCCGGCTCCGCGTCCGAGTCCGTGTTCGGGAAGGCCCTCCTCCCGGCCCAGCGGGTACGGAAGTTGATCCCCCGCCCCCGCAAGGACCGCGCCGCCCCCGCCGTACCGCCGCCGCCGTCCCCGCCGGGCCTCCCGCCCCATCTCGCGGGCCTCGACGAACTCGGCCCCTCCACCGGCTCCGGCCCCGATCTCACCGGCGACGGCGAATGGTGGAGCGTCGAACCGCGCCCCTACGGCGCGGGCGAACGGGTCGGCGGCTTCACCGGCGGTGTCGAGATCCCCGAAATACTGCGCCCGCCGCGCGAGGACGACGAGTCGGAGGAGGACGCCGAAGCCGACGGCGACGGCGACGACGGGGACGGGGACGGCGAGGAAGCGGAGCCCCCGCGGCCCGGTCTGCTGCCCCGGCTGCTCTCCCGCCGCGCCAAGGACCCCGAGAAGGCGGCGGCCGTCGCCGTCGCGGCCGGGCTGGGCAGTCCGATACTGCTGGTCGCCGCGTTGCTGCTGCTCGGCGGTGCGATCTTCGGCTCCTGGATCGCGCTCGCCGCCGGCTGGCTGATCGCCTACGGCTCCCGCAGGCTCGGCCCCGTACAGACGAAGATCGCGGTCCTCGGCATCCCGGGCACGGCGGTCGCGGCGGGGATCCTCTGGCTCTGGGGCCGCGCCACGGGCCGTTGGGGCGATCCCCTGCCCGACGAGGCGATGCGCGACGCCTTCGTGGAGTCGGGCCCCTGGGTGCTTCGGGGGGCGGCGGTCGCCTCGGCGCTGTATCTGGTGTGGCGGGCGCGCCGGGTATGACGCGGGCCGGGGCGCTCGTGCGGCCTCGTCCGGAGGTCCGTCACCGGCCCGGGCGCGTAGCCCGCGTACGGCCCCGGTCCCTACGCTCGGCTCAATGGAATGGCATCAACTGCTCGGGTTCGTCGTCGCGATCGTCCCGGTGACCCTCACCCCCGGCACCAGTTTCACCCTCGTCACCCAGCAGGTCATCGCCGGAACGCGGGCCGACGGCGTCCGGGTCGCCTTCGGTACCGCGTGCGGCCTTCTGGTCCATGCGGCCTTCGCCGCCGTCGGGCTCTCCGCCCTGGTGATGTCGTCGGCCCGCGCGCTGACCGTGGTGAAGATCGTCGGCGGGCTCTATCTCGTCTGGCTCGGCGTCAGCACCTGGCGCTCGGCCCGCCGGTCCGCCGTCCCGCCGGAGGACCGGCCCCGGCCGAAGCTGCCGTGGAACCGCCTCGGCAGTTTCGGGCAGGGCCTGTTCGCCAATCTCCTCAACCCCCGGGCGGCCTGGGTGTATCTGACCCTGGTCCCGCAGTTCCTCACCGCGGGCCGCCCGCTGCCGCCCCAGATCGCGGCGCTGTCGGTGGCCCATGTGATCGTGGTCCTGGGCTGGCTGCTGTTCTGGGCGTCGGTCGTCGCCACCGCGCGCGGCAGGCTCGACACCCCGCGGATCCGGGTCCGGATCGCCCGCGTCGCCGGTACGGTCCTGGTGGCGCTGGGAGTCCGTACGGCGACGACCGCCTGAGCCCCTCGGGGCCGACCGTGTTCAGGGCCGGAGCCGGTGCCGCTCCCAGGGCGCGCCGGGGCCGGTGCGCTCGTACCGCAGCCGGGTGTGCAGCCGGTCCTTGTCCGCCTGCCAGAACTCCACGGCCGTCGCCCGCACGGTGTAGAGCGTCCACCCGGGGCTGACCAGCTCCGGCTCAGCCGCCAGCCGGGCCAGCGCCGAGGCGAACTCACGGTCCCGCTCGGCGGTGTCGGCCAGCCGGTCGCTCTGCCGTCCCATCAGCACCTCGGCCCGCGCGGACGCCGACCGGGCCAGCAGATCGGCGGCGCTCTCCCCGGCGGACGCGGCCTCCACCGGGCCCCGCACCCGCACCTGCCGCCCCAGCAGCGGCCAGTAGAAGGTGAGCGCGGCCCCGGGCAGCCCGGCGAGCTGCCGCCCCTTGGGGCTCCCGGCGGACCCGGCGAACTGCCACCCCCGGGCGTCCACGTTCTTCACGATCAGCACCCGCGCGTCGGGAACCCCGTCGTCCCCCACGGTGGAGAGCGTCATCGCATGGGGCTCGGGCACCCCGGCGTCGACGGCCTCCCGCAGCCACCCGAGGAACAACTCCACGGGATCCTCCGGCGCGTCCTCCGGCACGAACGCACCCAGCGGCCCCGCGAACACCTCAAGCCCCCGCAGCCACTCCCGTACGCCGCTGTCCGCTCCGCTTTCCGTACTCATCACCAGGACCTCCGGACCGTCGTCATCGCCGTACCGCTCGGATGCCGTACGAATCCATTGTCGGTGCGGTCTGAAACAACAGGGCGGCCAAAGGGAATATCACCGGCCACCGGATGGCCGGGCGACCCCCCTTCCACGGTGCTGATGTCATGGAATGGAATCGTCCGCGTCCGGATTCGGCGAGAAGAACGTTCGATACACCGCAGCCGCCGCTACATTCCCCGTCGGCCGCCCCGGAGCGACGCTTCCGCCGTGACGGCCGGAAACCTTCCCCGTCGAAGAGGATTCCCCCATGCCCCTGCGGTATCGGTCCTGCACCTTCCGATACTCCCGAAGGGACCGGCCGGTGCTCGACCGCCTCGATCTGGAGTTCTCGGCCGGGCACACCGTACTGCTCGGACCCAACGGCGCCGGAAAGAGCACCCTGCTCTCCCTCGGCGCCGGGGCCTTCGGACCGCAGCACGGCGAGATCCGGTACGGCGAATTCGACCTCGGAGTCCGCCGACAGGCCCGGGAGTTCCGGCGCAGGGCGTCCTGGCTGCCGCAACGGCCCGGGTTCCTGCCCGGGATGACCTGCCGGGAGCATGTCGCGTACATCGGCTGGCTGAAGGGGCTGCGGGAGCGCGACGCCTGGCGGGCCGCGCCCGGGGCACTCGAACGGGCCGGCCTCGCCGAACGCGCCGACCACCGGATCGACCGGCTCTCCGGCGGACAGCGCCAGCGCGTCGCCATCGCCCAGGCACTCGTCCACGACGCCGAACTGCTGCTCCTGGACGAACCCACCGCCGGGCTCGACCCGCAGCAGCGCCGCCGCTTCCTCGATCTGCTGATCTCCCTGCGCGGCACGGTCCACGTCATCGTCTCCACCCATGACATCGGCGACCTGGACGAGGCGTTCGACGAGGTCGTCGTCCTCGAATCCGGCCGCCCCCGATTCCGCGGCACGGTCCCGGACTTCGCCGCCCGGGCCGCCGCGGACACCGCCCCGGCCCGCAGGCTGGAGAGCGCCTACGCCTCGTTACTGGAGGCCGCCGAATGATCACCCGAGCGCAGCTCCGCTCCTCGGCCGCGCCCTGGGTGATCGCCCCGGCGCTGATCTACACCGTCCTGTACGTGAACGATTCCGTGTACGTGAAGTCGTCGTATTACGCGGTGCAGTCCGGCGAGGCCGCCGCGTACGGCATCGCGGCGATCGCCCCCGCCGTGGCCGCGACCGCCGCCTGGGAGGCGGGCCGCCAACGCCTGCTCGGAACGGTCCGCGACAGCGCCGCCCGAGGCCCGGTCCGCCGGTTCCTCCGGGCCGCCGCCCCCGTACTGGCCCTCCAGCTCGCCCTCTCCGTGGCGGCCCTCTTCCTGGCCCGCGTCACGGTCGGGGTCTGGCCCGGCGAAGCCACGGGCCTCCTCGCCCTGGCCCATCTGTTCCTGCTGCCCGCGGGCTGGCTGGTGATCGGCTGGGCCCTCGGAAACCTCATGCCGCGCGGCCTCGCCGCGCCCCTCGCCGCAGTCGGCTGCTGGGTCTGGCTGGCCGTTCCCCAGGCGACGGGGAATCCGTACATACGCCACCTCGGCGGCAGCGTCGATACCCGTTCGAGCGTCACCGATGTCCAGGAGCCCGCCGCCTACACCGTGCCCTGGCTCGTCGTCGCGGGGTTCGCGATCGCCGCCGTCGCGCTGGCCGGGGCCCGCCGACGCCCCTGGCTGGCCCCCGTCGCGCTCGCCGTGGCCGCCGCCGGCTTCCTCACCGGCCGCGCCTTGGTCCTGGACTGGGGATACCAGGTGCCGACGAAGCCCCGCGACATCACCCTCCACTGCGTCGGCGCCGAGCCCCGGGTCTGCGTCCCGCCGGAGTACGCGTACCGCGCGGTGTCCCTCCGCATAGAGCTGCTCACCCCCCTCGACGAGCTGACGGCCGCCGGTGTCCCCGCGCCCCGGGAAATCCGCCTCGACTCCTCCGAACGCCCCCTCGAACCGGGCGTCTGGCCCCTGTACTGGGCCCCGCCCCCGGACGCCCCCAAGGGCATGTACGACACCGACCGGCACATCGGAGACCTGGCCGATTCCGCCGCCGTCGGTACGGCCGTCCCGCGCGCCGGAGCCGAGAACTGCCGGATCCCCGGAGCACAGGCCAGAGCCTGGGCCGCACTGGTGATCGGCCTGCCCGAAACCGAGGCCCAGGGCAGCCTGCCCTACTCGGACTGGGTCGAGGTCAACCGGATCCGGAAGCTCCCCGCACCCGACCAGTCCGACTGGTTCGAGAAGTCCGCCACGACCGGCCTCCGCTGCCCGGAGGACCCCACCCGGTGAACCGTTACGCGACCACCGTCCGCCGCTGGTGGGCGGTGCCCCCGGCGCTGCTCGTCTTCGTCCTGGTCTGCCGGACGGCGGGCGACATCGAAGTACCCGTCCCCAGCATCAACGGCGCCGCCGACGGGGCCCGGCTCGACCTCTTCGCCCCACTGATCGTGGTCGCCGCGGCCATGTACTGCCTGGACCGCCGACTGCCCGACGCGGAGGCCACCGCCGTCGTCCCCGTCCGCCTCCTGGACGGGGCGGCGCTCCTCCTCACCACGACCCTGACCCAGCTGACCGCCCCACTGGTCGGCCAGGCCGTGACCCGTAACGTCGCCCTGCTGCTGGCCGTCGCCGTCCTGGCCCGCAAGCTCGCCCACGAGGCCACGGCGACTCTCGCCGCCCTGGCCACGCTCCTCCTCACCCTGCTCGCGGGCCGCCCCCAGGCATGGTGGGCCCTGCCCCTCTACCCGCCCGGCAGCCTCACCGCCTGGCTCGCGACGGCGACCCTCTTCGGGTCGGCCCTGTGGTCCACGACGGCCCGCAGACCCCGCGACTGCGTCCCGGTCACCCGGCCCGACTGACCAGCCGGGCGGGGAGGGTGGCGCGGGCCCGGTCGTAGAGGTCGCGGGCGTACGTGTTCTTGGTGTGCGGCCGGATGAGTCCGATCATGGTGTGCATCCGTTCATCGACGCGGCCGGACTGGACGAGGTGGTATTCGCCGAGGGCGGCTTTCCACGTGCGGCAGGCGGCTTCGAGATGGCCGAGCTGGAATTGGCGTTCACCGAGCAATCCGGTACGCATGACTCTGGTCCGCCGATAGATATCGGGCCTCAACTGATTTGCCAGGGCCAAGGAGTCCACGGCACCGTTTCGGTCGCCGAACTCGTAGCGCATTTGCGAGATGTGGTAGTTCAGTGCTGCGGGATCGTAGCGCCCGGCGGAACCACTTCCGCTCTCGGCCCGGTCCATCGCTGCTTCCGCTGCCTGAATACGGCGCAGGGCCAGGGCCTTGTCCCCGGTCATAGCGGCCGCGTGGGCCTGTTGCCCGATCACGAACGCCTGCCAGCGAGGCCCTGCGCCGGACGTACCGCCAGCGGCGGCGTCCGCCAACTCCAGAGCCCTGGCGCCGTGCCCGAGATCGCCCACCTGCACACTCAGTCCGCGCAGGATCGTGCAGTACATGAGGTGATTGTCGGTTCCTCCGGCTAACTCCAGGGCTTTGAGGTAGTAGCGCTGTGCCAGCCCGTGCAGTCCCTCGTCCACCGCCATATAGCCCGCGAGGTAGCAGAGGTCGGACGCCGCGCCCATCATGGCCTTGCGGATCTCGGGCCGGGCGTCGGCGCGTAGGGCTTCGGCGACGGTGTTGACCAGGATGGTGGCGGCCAGCGGCCGGGCGTGCCGTCCTCCGAACCGGTCGTCGAGGTCGGAGACCTGGTGCGTCATGGAGCGGACCATCTCGACGTCCGACATGCCGATCCGCGCCATGCGCCCGGTCTTCAGCGCCTCTGCCCTCCCGACGACGTCCGGCCAACCCGGAATGGCCAGGGCGACCGAGAAGAGCCCGACCCCGAGGACCCCTCGACGCGACGAGTCCATGTCATGTCTGCCCAACTCGATCAGCCCCTCCACCAAGTCGACCTCGGTATCCGGTTGCCCGTTCCGAGGCGGCGGGAAGCCTGCTTCGGCGTATGTCACATGCCGTTCGAGCCTCCGGGACAGAGCCTCCACGACGCATCGCCGCGCCTTCTCCCGGGGAACGGTGCCGCCGAGCCAGTGCGTGACGGCGGACTCGTCATAACGGAGCCGAGTGTTCAGCTCCGTACCGATCTGGTTCGTGGCACGCGCCAATTGGGCGTAGGTCCAGCCGGATTCACGAAGCAGGCGCTCCAGCCCCGCGTTCGATTCCCGTTCGGCCATGGCTTCAACCTTTGCTCGCGCGTTTTCAAGGTTTTCAAGTCCCGCCCGCGTTGCCGCGCTTCCGCACAGAGTAGCCGCGCAGTTGCTTAGAGAAAGGAGAGATCGTGGGTCGTCTCTCCCTGACCTCGGGAAAGAGTCGAATCATGAACGAAATGCCGATCACCGGAACCGGGTTGGACGGGGTGCGTGAGGTGTTGGACGCGCTGGGGTGTTGGCGGGTGCGGGAGTGGTCGGTGGTGGTGCGGTTGGCAGGGCGGGTGGGGCCGTTGGTGCGGGAGGCGGTGATGTCTTCGGTCATCAGGGATGCCCTGCCCGGTTACACGCGGGCATCTCTGGGGTGGTGTGTGGCGGATGCGCGGGCGTTGGGACGAGCGTGGCCGCATGCGGACCGAGCCGAGGAATACGGGCCAGGGATCGCCGCCCTGGTGATGGATGTGGCGCACTTTGCCGCGCTCTGCGATCCGGCGGGGGCCGGCCGGTGGCCGGAGGCGGATCCGGACCGTACCGAGAACGCCGAGGCGGCCGTCGAAATACTGGGCCAGTGGACGCGGCTCCCCGCCCCCTGGCGGGCAGCGGTCCTGCGGGAGGCCCACCACGGCGCCAGGACCCGAACCCCCGACCGGCCGGGCCTCGCCGAAGCCCTGGCGATCGCGGCTGTGTACGCGGAGAAGGGCGAACCTCCGCCGATGCCCGGCTACGCGGAGCTGCGCACGGTCGACGCGCCGGAACTCGCGTCGCGGATCCGGCGGCTGCCCCGGGACTGGCGGGCCGAAGTCTTCCGCCGGATCGCCGCCGGGGCGGACCCCATGACCGTGGAGGCCGACGCCCGCCGGGCGATCCGTATCACCGTCACCTGAACACCGGAGCGCCCCGACAAGACCGCGCCAACGGTCCCCGCCGGGTCTTGCCGATCAGCTTGAGACAGGAGCTGAACGACCATGAGCGACCTTATCCTCCGCACGCTTGCCCGGGTCCTGCGAATCCCGGCCCTGAAGCCGGCCAGCCGCACCGCACCCCCACCCCCGTCGCCGCCACCGCCCGATCCGTGGCGTGCCGCGTGGACCAGCCCCACCAAGGAACAGGCCCAGGCCGTCCTCCGCGCCCGAGAGGAGGCGGCCCGAGGCCGGCGCAGGCTCTACGTCCTGCCGCCGGGCACCGTCCTCCACCTTCCGCCCGGACTCCTGCGCCGATGACCCGCGACAGCCTCACCCAGAACCCCCCGCCCTCGACGGACCGGACCTGCGCCCTCTGCGGGCGCACCACACCCGCCGCCGTCGAAATCGGCTACCACGACGGGCGGGACTCCTACGCCTGCCCCGAGCACGCCACCACCGCCGTCCCCGGACCACTCCCGTACGAACTCGAACGCGCCGACTCCCATCCGCACATGAGGAACCAGTGACCGTTCCACTCGCCCCGACCCCCTTACGGGGACGCCCGGCCGTCCGCTCGATGCCGGAAGCGCACCCCCGGCTCACCCCGGCGGATCTCTCCTTGATGCTGCTGGTGACGAGTGGACCCGCCGACCGGCCCATGCCCACGGTGACCATCGGGCAGATCCCGTCCGTGGTCAGGGACTGCGTTTCCCTCGGCATCCCTTCGGTGAAGGTGTTCGCCGAAGCCTCCGTACCCGACGACACGGGCACACATGCCTGCGCCCCCGACTCGCTCATGGCCAGGGCGATCCGGACCATCAAGAGCACGGAGCCCGGCGTCGCCGTCATGACGGAGTCGTGCCTGTGCTCGTACACGACGGCCGGGCTCTGCTATCTCATCGATCGGTACGGACGTCCTGATGAGATCGCGACGGCCCACGCGGCAGGAGCACAAGCCGTCGCTCACGCCGAAGCCGGGGCCGATGTCGTCGGACCCGCGTCCATGGTTCTCGGCGCCGTCGGCCACGCCCGGCGGACCCTGAACGAGACCGGCCATACGAACGTCGGTGTCATGCCGCATGTGATCTTCTGGTCACGTCTGTACGACGCGTTCAGGCGAATCCTGGGCGCGACCCCGCAGGGCCGGGAGGACCGGGAGTTCCAGGTACATCCCGCCAAGCCCGAACAGTTCGTCGACACAGCTCTGGGGATGGTGCGCGACGGGGCGGACATGCCGCTCCTCGGACCGGCGCTGTTCAGTGTGGACGTACTGACCGTGCTCCGGAACCACACCCGGGTGCCGATCTTTCCCTTCTCCGTCTCCGGGGAGTATCGACCGCTCGCACCGATGTCTCCGGATGGTGGCGGGCGTGACTACGGACTTCTGCTCGAACTCGCCGTGACCACAAAACGGGCCGGAGCGACAGCACTACTGACCTACGCGGCACGAGACCTGGCGCGCCGCCTGCCCTGAGCCCGTACCCAGGTCCCTAGGTCTGCCGAGCGGTTTCGAGAATCCGGATCGCGCCTTGGCCCATCAGCTCCATCGCCAGAGCCGTGCCCAACTTCTCCGGCTCCGCGAGAGTGCCGATCAGGGTCCCCGAGACACGGTCGCGACCGTCCACCGAGGTGACCTGGCCCGACAGGATCAGGTCACCTTCCGGGCGTACGGCGGCGTACGCGCCCACGGGGACACTGCATCCCCCGTGCAACTCGGCGAGCAACGCCCGCTCCGCTCGCACCGCCGCGTCGGTTTCGGGATCTCCGTTCGTGCGGAGGATCTCGCGCAGACGCTCCGATCCCCAGTCCGCACGGACCTGGATCCCGAGCGCGCCCTGACCGGGGCTGGGCGGGAAGAGGTCCAGCGGCAGCAGCTCGTCGATCGCGTCGTCGAGCCCGAGCCGACGCAGCCCGGCCGCCGCCGGTACGACCGCGTCGAGCCCTTCCGTACGAATCTTCCGCAGTCGGGGCGGGACATTGCCCCGGATCGGAACGATGTCGAGATCGGGCCGGACCGCCAGCAACTGCGCCACCCGCCGGGGAGCGCCTGTCTATCTCTTCGTCCGCCGCCAACGGCGCCTCGCCGAACCCCTGCTGGACTTCTCCCTCTTCGCCGAGCGCCGCTTCTCCACCGCCACCCTCTGCGTCATCGGCTGCTTCGGCGGCTATGTCGCCCTGCTCTTCTTCCTCACCCAGTGGCTCCAGCAGTCCGGCGGCTACGGCCCCCTGCGCGCCGGTCTCGCCCTGATGCCGCTGGCCGCCGCCAACGCCGTCGGCGCCGTCACCGCGCCCCGGGTCGCGGCCCGCTGGGGCAACCGCCGGGCCCTCACCGGGGCGCTGCTGCTCTTCGCCCTCGCCTATGCCGTCGTCGCCGCCACCGGCGATGCGGCCCACTACGCCGGGACGCTGCTCCCGGCCCTGCTCGCCGCCGGATACGGCGCCGGGATCGTGATGACCCTCGGCTCCGACACCATCATGGGCGCGGCCCGCCCCGAACGCTCCGGGGAGGCCGCGGCCATCCAGGAGACCTCGTTCGAACTCGGCGCCGGGCTGGGCGTCGCCGTCTTCGGCACCGTCGTGGCCTTCGTCTACCGCGACGCCGTACCGGCCGTCCCCGGCCTCGACCCCGAGCGGCGGGCCGCCGTCGGCGAGTCGTTCACCGCCGCCGAGAGCGCCGTGGCGGGCCTGCCGCCCGCGACCGCCGACGCCGTACGGGACGCCGCCCGGTACGCGTACGACCAGGGCTTCACCACCGTCGCGGCGATCGCGGCGATCGGACTGGCCGCCACCGCGACCCTGGCCGCCGTTCTGCTCCGCCCTCGTAAGGCGACCGGCACCCGCGGCGCCGAACCCGGCGAGTAGCCACCTTTTTGTGGGTACTTGGCAGCGCCCGGCCGCCGGGAGATTCTGATGACGCGGCGCCGCGAGGACACCGGAACCAGCAGAACGGGGAGAGGCGAGATGCGTTAGGAGACCGCCCGGTCGTCGGCGGAACGCTGTTCGGCCAGTTTGTCCAGGCGACGATGACCCCAGTCCGCGACCGGGGCCAGCGCCTCGGAGAGTTCCACTCCGAAATCGGAGAGGGAGTAGACGGTCTTGAGCGGCAGTACGTCGTGCACCTCGCGGTCGACCAGCCCGTCGGACTCCATTTCGCGCAGCGCCTGAGTCATCACCTTCTCGGAGATCCCCGGCAGGATCCGGCGCAGCTCACCCGGCCGGTGCGGACCGGATTCAAGCGCCCAGAGCAGGGCCGTCTTCCACTTGCCGTCGATCACCGCGATCGCGGCGGTCACCCCGCACACATCCGGATCCTGCGCCCGCGTACGCGGCATCGCCACCAACCCCTTCACCGATCCAGTCAGTCATTCAGTCATTCAGTCGTTCATTTCTATTCTGTACGGGAGCTGAAGCATGTCCGCGGAGACTCACACCACCAACCCTTCCGCCGTCACGGTGATCGGACTGGGTCCCATGGGCCGGGCCCTGGCCGCCGCCTTCCTGGCCGCCGGGGTGACCACCACGGTCTGGAACCGCACCCCCGGCCGGGACCGGGAGCTGGTCGCGGCGGGCGCGGTCAGTGCGGCGTCCCCCGAGGAGGCCGTCGCGGCGAGCGACCTGATCGTCGTCTGCGTGGTCGACTACGACGCCGCCGACTTCGTCCTGCGCCGCCCCGAGGTCACCGCCGCGCTCAAGGGGCGTACCGTCGTCAATCTCTCGGCCGACGTGCCCGCCCGGGCCCGGGAGGCCGGCGAGTGGGCCGCCGGGCACGGGGTGCGCTATCTCGACGGCGCGATCATGGTGCCGACCACCGTCGTCGGCACCCCGCACGGCGTCTTCCTCTACAGCGGCCCGAAGGACCTGTACGAGGAGCACAAGCCGGTCCTGGACACACTGTCCGGCGAGCAGACCCACCTCGGCGAGGACATCGGCCGGGCGGCCGCGTTCGACATCGCCCTGCTGGACATCTGGTGGACCTCGGTGACCGGCTATATGCACGCCCTGGCCATCGCGCGGGCCGAGGGGATCAGCGGCCGGGAGCTGGAGCCGTTCGCCCAGGGCATCGGGAAGATCCTGCCGCCCGCCTTCACCGAGGGCGCGGCCGCCTTCGACGACGGCGAGCACGTCGCCACGATCAATCCGATGACCTCGGCCGCCTCGACCATGGCCCACATCATCCACGCCTCCGAGGCCCACGGCATCGACGCGAGCCTGATGCGCGCCGCCGAGGGCATGACCCGGCGCGCCATCGGTCTCGGCTACGGCGGCGACGACCCGTCCCGGCTGGCGGAGCTGCTGGGGCGCGGCCGCTGACGATCCGCGGGGCCGGTGCGCTCCGCGCCGTGGCGCCGCCGTCGTACGGGCCGTCCCGGCAGGACCGGGCGGCCCGTACCGCGTGCGGCGTGACCGGGCAGAATGGGGACCATGGACGCCCAGGACCCCGCCTCCGGCCCGGCGGCGAACGGCTCGTACGCCTTCACCGTCGGATTCGACCTCGACATGACCCTGATCGACTCACGGCCCGGGATCCACGCGACCTACGTCCGGCTCTCCCGGGAGACCGGGGTCCCGATCGACGCCGACCTCGCCGTGACCCGGCTCGGACCGCCGCTGGAGCAGGAGCTGGCGCACTGGTTCCCCGACGACCGGATTCAGGCCATGGGGGACCGGTACCGGGAGATCTATCCCGAGTACGCCATCGAGCCCACCCGCGCCCTCCCCGGCGCCCACGACGCGGTACGCGCCGTCCAGGAGCACGGCGGCCGGGCCGTCGTCGTCACCGCCAAGCACGAACCCAACGCCAAACTCCACCTCGCGCACCTGGGCATCGCCCCGGACGCGGTGATCGGCTGGCTCTGGGCCGAGGGCAAGGCGGAGGCCCTGCGCGAGTACGGCGCCACCGCGTACGTCGGCGACCACACCGGGGACGTACGCGGCGCCAGGACCGCCGGGGCGCTGGCCGTCACCGTCCCCACCGGCCCCTGCTCCGCCGCCGAGCTGCTCGAAGCGGGAGCCGATGTGGTGCTCGACGATCTGACCGCCTTCCCCGGCTGGCTCCGGGAGCACGCGCCGGAGCTGCGGGCCCGTACCGCCGGTACCGTCTGATCGGGCCGGACCGTCCGATCATGCCGGACTGGCCCATCGGCCCGTACCACCTGATCCGCCCGATGCGGTCGTACCGCCCGTATCGGTCGTACCGCCCGTGCCGTCCGGTCGGGCCGAACCGTCCGATCCGGCCGAAGAGGCGGCCCGGTCAGTCCGTGGCCGCTTTCGCCGTCCGCCGCTGGGCCGCGATCGACCGCAGCACCCCCGCGCCCGCGATCGCGAAACCGACCCCCATCAGCATGCAGACGGCATAGGCCACGGGCGGGAAGGGATCCGTTCCCAGGAACATCGGGACGAAGGTGATCAGGGTGGCCACCGCGCCGATGACGAAGACGATCGCGCCGGCCCGGACGAGCCCGTCCCCCGGCGCGGAAGGAGTAGCAGTCATCCGGCCAGGGTAGTTCCCGGCGGGGACGAACCGTTCGGCGACGTCTTGTCACCAGCCCCTGGACCATTAGCCTGGGGTGTGGTGCGGGTCGGGCGACCCGCCGTACTGCTATCCGGACCGTTTTTCACCGAGTTCGCTGTTTTTACCGAGTTTCCTCAGGGCTCTGCGTTTTCTACAGTTCCCTACAGTTTCCCGAACAGCTTCCCGAGTCTTCGTGGCGCGCCCGCGCCCGACGAAACGCCCCGACGAGTACAAGGACGAGGACAGACGTGCCTACCGGCAAAGTCAAATGGTTCAACAGCGAGAAGGGCTTCGGCTTTCTCTCCCGCGACGACGGCGGCGACGTCTTCGTGCACTCGTCAGTGCTGCCCGACGGAGTCGATTCGCTGAAGCCCGGCCAGCGGGTGGAATTCGGTGTCGTCGCAGGTCAGCGGGGAGACCAGGCGCTCTCCGTCGTTGTACTCGACCCCACGCCCTCGGTCGCCGCCGCCCAGCGGCGCAAGCCGGACGAGCTGGCGTCGATCGTCCAGGACCTGACCACCCTCCTCGAAAACGTCACCCAGCAGCTGGAGCGCGGCCGGTACCCCGACAAGGCGTCCGGCTCGAAGATCGCGGGCATGCTGCGGGCGGTGGCGGACCAGCTCGACGTCTGACGACCGGGGCGACGACCGGCGCGACCGGCGTCCCGCCGACGCTGTGACGGTACGGCCGTCACCCGGGCCGCTCCCCTGATCGGGTGAGCCCGGCGCATCGAGGCCGAGGGGCGGTACAAGCCCCTCGGCCGTTTCTGTGCCGCGCGCCCCCACGCGCCCCCCGCTCCCGCTCTCCGGGGGGCTACGGGAAGTCCAGCGCCCCCGGTGCCAGCGCCGGTACCAGACCCTCCGCCGCCGCCCGGGTCAGCAGCCCGCGTACCGCCGCATATCCGTTCGGGCCCAGATCAGCCGTGAATTCGTTGACGTACAGCCCGATATGCCGGTCCGCGACCGACGGATCCATCTCCTGGGCATGCTCCCGGACATACGGCCGCGACGCCTCCGGATCGTCCCACGCCATCCGGACCGACGTCCGCGCCGACTCCGCCAGCAGCCGCAGCCGCTCCGCGCCCAGCGACCGCTTCGCGATGATCGCGCCCAGCGGGATCGGCAGCCCGGTCGTCTCCTCCCAGTGCCCACCCATATCGGCCAGCCGCGTCAGCCCGTACTCCTGGTACGTGAACCGCGCCTCGTGGATCACCAGACCCGCGTCCACCACACCGTCCCGCACGGCGGGCATGATCTCGTGGAACGGCAGCACCACGACCTCCCCGACCCCGCCGGGCACCCGGTCCGCCGCCCAGAGCCGGAACAGGAGGTACGCCGTCGACCGCTCCGACGGCACCGCGACGGTACGCCCCGCGAGGCCGGCGGCCGTACGGATCCCGCCGCCGGAGGTGTCCGCGGGGCGGGCCAGCACCAGGGGGCCGCAGCCGCGCCCCAGCGCCCCGCCGCACGGCAGCAGCGCGTACTCGTCCAGGACCCAGGGCAGCACCGCGTACGACACCTTCAGGACCGTGCCCTCGCCGCGCTCGGCCATCCCGTTGGTGATATCGATATCCGCGAACGTCACATCCAGCGGTGGCGCGCCCGGCACCCTGCCATGGGCCCACGCGTCGAAGACGAAGGTGTCATTGGGGCAGGGGGAGTACGCGATGTCCATGAGTTCTCCTACGCCGGTGACGGGGAATCCGGGGGCGGGCCGTCGAAAAGGGGCCGCAGCCGCCGGAAAGCCTCCTCCAGCGCCGCCAGCGCGTCCTTGATCCGCCAGGCGTCCCGGTCCCGGGGACCGACCGCGTTGGAGACCGCCCGGACCTCCAGCACCGGCAGCCCGAACACGGCCGCCGCCTCCGCGACGCCGAACCCCTCCATCGCCTCCGCACCCGCCCGCGGATGACGCCCGCTCAGCTCGGCCGCGCGCGCCGCCGAACCCGTCACCGACGACACCGTCAGCACCGGGGCCAGCAGCCCACCCGTCAGCCGGGCCGCCTCCAGAGCGGCCCCACGCGGCGGCTCGTACCGATCCCGGCCGAAGCCCAGCTCACCGAGCGGCAGCCAGCCGCCGTCCGGCGTACCGGCCCCCAGATCCGCCGCGACGATCGCATCGGCGACCACGAGGGAACCCACGGGGGCGTGCGGGGCGAAACCGCCGCCGATGCCCGCGGAGACGACGAGGTCGTACGGGGGCGTCCCGGCGGTTCCGGCGGCCCGGCTCAGCGCCACCGCCGTACGGGCCGCGACCGCCGCCGGGCCCACACCACCGGCCAGCACCTCGACACCGGGCCCGGCGGACGCGGTGGACCCGGTGGGCGCGACGGCCGCCGTGATGGCCGCTGCCTCCGGGGCGACCGCGGTCACGACCAGTACGCGCATCTCACCGCCTCCGGTCGCCGACCGCGAGAACTGCGATCAGCTCGACTTCTTCAGCTTGAACTGCCAGACGCCGACCGGCTGCTTGTCCTTCAGCTCAACGATCTGCAACCGCAGCTCGTCCTGGCCACCCGGCGGGAAGAACGCGCGGCTGTTGATCGACTGGTACGTCTTCGTGGACTCCTCGGCCTCGTTCGAGAGCGAGCCCTCCACCCCGAGCACCCAGCCGTTCTCGGCGATCGCCGTATCCACACCGATCCGGAGCGGCTGATCCGGATCCAGCTTCAGCGTCTTACCGGTCTTCTTCATGCACTCGTCGTACACGTCCTTGGCGAGCGGCTTGCCGTCGTTGTAGCAGGCGGCCTCCGTGTTCACCGACTCCGTGCCGATGGTCAGAGTCGCGACCGGAGTCGGCTTTTCACAAGCGGTGAGGGCGAGGAGCCCGGCGCCGACGACGGCGACGGAGGCGGCGGCCCGGCGGCGGGTCCCGGACAAGAACGCAACGGTCATGCCCGAAGGCTATCTGCCCACACCCCGCCCTCCACGCGCGGGCCCCTCCCGGAGGGTCGCGGGGTCGCCGCCCGCTGTGGGGTTCCTGGTCCCCGGGCCCCCGGAGTGGGGGTTGCCTGTGCCAGGCGGGTCGCTTGGCCTCGCGCCCCCGGGCGCCTGGTGCCGGGGTTGCCCGCCTCGCGCGGGGCTGTTCGCGCCTCAGGCGCCGGCGGGGGCGCCTCCCGCTGGCGCCGCGTCAGGGCGCCTGGTGCCGGGGTTGCCTGTGGCCAGGCGGGGTCTTCGCGCCTCAGGCGCCGGCGGGGCTGAGGGAGATGTGACCGTTGCTCCAGCGGTATGCGGGCGGTCTTGTTCTGTGGCGGGAGGGTCGGTGGCCTCCGGGCTCACCTCCTCACGGACGGCGGAAGTGGGGCACCTGTTTACTGTAGGAGACCCGTTTCTTATCCGCCGTCCTCCCCCAAAGCTGCCTTTGGGGGGACCCCCAGGGGGCGACCCCGCACCCCCCGACCACCCCGACCGCACATGCCGCTCGGGGCTGGAGCCCGTCCCGGGGGAGGGGATGCTGCCACCTGGTGTGGTTGGTCCACCCGCTGGCCGGTGGAGGGTTGCCCGCGCAGTTCCCCGCGCCCCTGACGGGGCCCGTCCTCTTTTACGAGGGCGGTGCCGGGGAGGTGGTCAGGGGCGCGGGGAACTGCGCGAACGGCCCACGACGGCCCGCGGTCGGAACACCTCCAGTGGAGGCACTACCTATCCGGCCCGGAGGCGCTCCCCTCCCCGGGAGCGTTCAGGAGGGCAACCCCACGACGGCCCGCGGTCGGAACACCTCCGGAGAAGGCACTACCCCCCGGCCCGGAGGGCGCGCCTCGCCGAGGGCAGTCGGGAGCACCCGGAGGGCCTCCGGCGCGGCGCACCCCGCAGCGGGAGGCGACTACGCGTGGCCGAGGTCTTCGGACGGGTCCCCGTGCAAGGGGAAATCGTCCGTCGCCATCGAGTCCAGTACCGGCTCCGCGGCCGGCGGCGGCTTCGGCATGACGGCGGCCTCCGAGTGGCCTCCGCAGCCGTACGAGAGCGATACGACGCGCCCGTCCGCCGGGGAGAACTCGTTGGCGCAGATCCCGAACGCCTGTGACAGGGAGCCCGCCACCGGTACCAGGAATCCGCAGGACACACAGGCCGCCGGGGCCGCCTGGGCCATGGGGGTCTTGGCGCCGAAGGACTCGTCCCAGCGGTCGGCCGCGGTGTGGAGCCCGTAGCGGGAGAGGACCCGGGCCCGCCGCATCCCCAGCTCTTCCGCGAGGGAGGCGATGGTGCCGCGGCTGTTGGGGACGGTGTCGGCGGGCCGCCGGTCGGTCAGCTCGGCGTCCTCGTCCTCGACCCGTTCGGCGAGGTCGGGGGAGGTGCCGGTGACGACGGAGTTCGGCGGCGGCGCGTCCTCGCCGCTGTAGCCGGGCTCCAGCCGGAGATCGTCGGCCTCGGTCGGCAGCAGATCACCCGGGCCGAGGTCACCCGGTCGGAGCCGCTCGCTCCACGGCACCCATTCGGGTGCCAGCAGCGCGTCGGGGCCGGGCAGCAGCACGCTCTCGTCGAGGGTGACGACCTTCGCGCGGGACGCCCGCGCCACGGTCACCGCCCAGCGCCAGCCCCGGTACCCGGGCTCCTTGCATTCGAAGAAGTGCGTGACGACGCGGTCGCCCTCGGAGACGAGGGAGACGTGCTCGCCCACCACCCCGGGCGCCGCGGCCTCCTCGGCCGCGGCTCTGGCCAGATCCACCGCCTCGGCGCACAGGCGGTCGGGGGTACGGCTTCTCGTCGTCGCTGCACTCACAGGTCTCGTTCTCTCCTACGCCGTCTCACGGGGTGCGCCGGCCGTGGCGTGGGGCGGACACGGGCGGCGGGCGGAGCGGACCAGCGGGCCGCATCGACGTCCGCGCCCGGACCGGATCCGTCACGGGCGCACCTCACGCCATCCATTCTGCGGGATGCCGAAGAGGCGCGCGGCCGAGAACATTCGCCGGTGGCGCGCTACGCACGCTACCTCTTCCTCAGCGCCGAGCCCACCTGCGCGCCCCAACCGGGAGCTAACAACCCCGCATCACCCGTCGCGGACGGCCCCCTTCGGGCACTATGGCGTGGTGGCCGCAGCCAGTTCGTCGGACGACGCATCCGGGGTTCCCGGCGCGTCCGTCGCGCTTCGGGCGCTCGGCGCGCTCGGCCGGGCGTGCCGTGCCACCGGCCGGGTGCTGCGGGCGCCGTTCACGGGCACCGCGCGCTCCATCCGCCGGGCGACCCACGCCAACGGCGCGGGTGAATCCGGCCTCGGCCGGCTGATCGAACTCCATGCCGTCAACGGCGCGGGCGATGTGATGATCACAGTCGCGCTGGCGTCGACGGTGTTCTTCTCCGTGCCCACGGACGAGGCACGCGGCCGGGTCACCCTCTACCTGGCGATCACCCTCGCCCCCTTCGCCCTGCTCGCACCCGTGATCGGCCCCCTGCTGGACCGGATCCCGCACGGCCGCCGCGCGGCGATGGCCACCGCGATGCTCACCCGGGCCGCCCTCGCCATCGCCATGTCCACGGCCGTCGTCACGGGCGCGCTGGAGCTGTATCCGGCGGCGCTCGGCGTGCTGGTGGCGTCCAAGGCGTACGGAGTGGTCCGCAGCGCCGTCGTACCGCGACTGCTCCCCACCGGGTTCTCCCTGGTCAAAGCCAATTCCCGGGTGACGCTCGCCGGGCTCCTGGCCACCGGTCTGGCCGCCCCCGTCGCCGCCGGGCTGCACCGGATCGGGCCCGCGTGGACCCTCTACGGGGCGTGCGCGCTCTTCCTCCTCGGTACGTACTGGGCCCTCCGGCTGCCGCACAAAGTGGACTCCGCGAAGGGCGAGACCAACGTACGGGTCCTCACCCACGGCGGCCGCCGCCCCAGCCTCCGGACCGTCGGACCCGCCGTGATCCACGGCCTCCAGGCCAACGCGTCCCTGCGCTGCCTCTCCGGCTTCCTCATCTTCTTCCTGGCCTTCCTGCTCCGGGAACACCCACTCGCGGGCCAGAGCCCGGCGGTCTCCCTGGCGATCGTCGGCGTCGCCGCGGGCGCGGGCAACGCCATCGGCACCGCCGTCGGCGCCTGGCTCAAAGCCCGGGCCCCGGAAGTGATCATCGCCACGGTCCTCGGCCTGGTGATCACCGCCGCGACCCTGGCGGCGATCTTCTTCGGCGCGGGCATGGTCGCCGTCCTCGGCGCGACGGCGGGCTTCTGCCAGGCCCTCGCCAAACTCTCCCTGGACGCCCTGATCCAGCGGGACGTCCCGGAAGCCGTCCGCACCTCGGCATTCGCCCGCTCCGAGACACTGCTCCAGATGGCCTGGGTCGTGGGCGGCGCGATCGGCATGCTGCTGCCGCTGCACGGGGTGCTGGGGATGGCGGTGGCAGCCGGCCTGGTGACAACGGGCGCGCTCGCCTCGGTCCGCGGCCTCCTCACTTCTTCCACCCACCCCCACCCCCGAGTCGCCTGACGCGCCGCGCTTCTCTTGCGGCCCGCCGCCTGGTAGCCCCTCGGGGGAGGGGAGCACTCTCCGGGCGGGATAGGTAGTGCCTCCTCCGGAGGTGTTCCGACCGCGGGCCGTCGTGGGCCGTTCGCGCAGTTCCGCCCCCTGTGGCTTCGGCAATGGGGGGACCCCCAGCGCCTTGGCCCTCCGGGTGAGCTCCACGATCCGGGCCGCGCCCGGCGGCTAATGCTTGTTCGCGGTCTGCGGACCGTGGCCGGCTGGTCGCGCAGTTCCCCGCGCCCCTGGGTTGCTCTCCTCGCCGCCCTTGGAAAGGGACCGCCCTCCAGGGACGAAGCCCTTGGGAGAGCGGG